>JADGPM010000038.1 GCA_017882425.1 Solirubrobacteraceae bacterium | reverse complement strand
GTCGGCGTGAGCCACGCGGCGAGCAGCAGCCCGAAGAACCCGGCGATCGCGACCGGCAGCTTGACGAGCGACTTGAGGAAGCTCACCGTCGCCTGCGGCACCTGGCCCAGGCCCTTCTGGCGCCCCAACTCCTCGGCGAGCCCGCTCGTATGGTTCTGGGAGAACAGCGGGTCGCCCGTGACCGCGTAGTCCGTCAGGACCCAGAGGATCGGCGCCGCGCCGACGACGAGCGCGGTGATGATCCGGTCGCGCCAGGTGAGCTTCGGGAAGAGGTAGAGCCAGTAGACGCCGCTCAGCACCCACGCCTCCGGCCGCAGCAGCCCCGCGAGCCCGAGCAGCGCGAGCACCGGCATGCCGCGCCGCGGGCGCTCGGCCTCGAGCGCGCCGGCCCAGATCACGAGTGCCAGGTACGGGATGTCGATGTACGCGCGCGCGGCCAGGAACGGGAAGTCGAAGCGCGTGCAGATGATCAGCCCCGCGACGACGCCCACCAGCGGTGTGAAGGCCGCGCGCCCCAGCCGGTAGAGGCCGGCCACGAGCACGATGAAGCTCGCGAGCGTCGCGTAGACCATGACGCGGTCCCCACCTCGCCCGAGCAGCGCCAGCAGCGCACCGAAGACGATGCCCAGCGGGTGCTCGGTGGGGGCGCGGTAGGCCTCGAACGACGGGGCGTGCCCGTGGAGCAGCTCACGACCCCAGAGCAGCGAGTACATCGAGTCGTAGTTCGGGTAGGTCGGGTACAGCAGCGCCCCGACCAGCACGCAGATCGCGAGGCCGATGAGCAGGAGCGTCGGCCAGCTCCAGCGCTGGGCGCGGAGGGTCGTCGGGGCGGGAGCGGAGGTCACGTGACTGGGAGGAGTCGGCGGCGTGACGTGCCGCCCGAACCTCCGGCATACTGGGGCGGCGAGTGTACGGCACCCCGGTCGTTGGAAGCGCTCCAGCACGCCCGCCGTAACTCCCCGGTGGTCCGCGGCGTACTCTCAACTGCGCGCATGAAGCTCATCATTCAGATCCCCTGCCTCAACGAGGAGGAGACGCTGCCGGCGACGCTGGCCGATCTCCCCCGCGAGCTCGAGGGCTTCGACACCGTCGAGTGGCTCGTCATCGACGACGGCTCCACCGATGCGACCGTCGCGGTCGCCATCGAGCATGGCGTCGACCACATCGTCCGCCTGACGAACAACAAGGGCCTCGCCGCGGGCTTCCAGGCGGGTCTCGATGCCGGCCTGAAGCTCGGCGCGGACGTGATCGTCAACACGGATGCCGACAACCAGTACTCCGCCGCGTCGATCCCGGCGCTCCTCGCGCCGATCCTCGAGGGCCGCGCCGACATGGTCGTCGGCGATCGCCAGGTCGACTCGATCGAGCACTTCTCGCCGCTGAAGAAGCGCCTGCAGCACTTCGGCTCGTGGGTCGTCCGCCAGGCCTCCGACACCGACGTCCCCGACACGACCTCCGGGTTCCGCGCCTACAACCGCGAGGCCGCGATCCAGATGGCGGTCGTCTCCAAGTTCACCTACACGCTCGAGACGATCATCCAGGCGGGGAAGCTGCTCGTGGCCGTCAGCGACGTTCCCGTCGCGACGAACCCGAAGACCCGCGAATCGCGCCTGTTCCCCTCGATGTGGGCGTACGTGCGACGCAACTCGGTCTCGATCTTCCGCATCTACGCCCAGTACGAGCCGATGCGCGTCTTCATGATGCTGGCGGGCCTGTTGATCCTGCTCGCGGCGATCCCATGGGTCCGGTTCTTCGTGGCCTGGGTGAGCGGCGACGGCGCCGGCCACGTGCAGTCGCTGATCTTCGGGGCCGTGCTGTTCAACGCGGCGGTCGTGCTCGCCTCACTCGGCGTGATCGGCGACCTGCTCGCGGGCCAGCGGATCATGACCCAGCGGACCTTCGAGCGCGTGCGGCGCATCGAGCTGCAGCTCGGCATCCCCCCGTCCCACTACGAGCCCGGCGCGCGCGCCACCGGCCATGCGCCCACCACCGGCGCACACGCGGCCCCCACGCCCGCCGAGCAGCGCCAGTCGACCCAGGAGCAGGAGGCAGTCCGCGCATGAGCACGAACGTGACGGTCGACCGTGAGGGCACGGTCACCGGCAACACGTACGACAAGTACGGCTCGACGAACCCGGTCGTCCGCCGGCTGATGGCCGGCTTCGAGCGCAACCTCGACGAGCTGTTCGTCAAGGCGGGCGCCACGTCGATCCTCGACGTCGGCTGCGGCGAGGGAGTCCTCACGCATGAGTGGGCCGCGCGCCTGGACGGCGGGCGGATCGTCGGCATCGACCTCGACGACCCGCACCTGCACGAGGAGTGGAAGACGCGCACCGCACCCAACCTCGAGTACCGCGTGATGAAGGCCGAGAACCTGCCGTTCGCGGACGACGAGTTCGACATGGCGACGGCGATCGAGGTCCTCGAGCACGTCCCGGACGCCGCCGAGACGCTCGCCGAGATGGCGCGCTGCGCCCAGCGCTGGATCCTGGTGTCCGTGCCGCGCGAGCCCGTCTGGCGCGTCACGAACGTCGCTCGCGGCGCCTACTGGAAGAGCCTGGGCAACACCCCCGGCCACGTCAACCACTGGTCGGCCGGGGCGTTCCGCAAGCTGCTCTCCAACTACGGCGAGGTCGCCGACCTGCGCACGCCGTTCCCGTGGACGATGGCGCTCGTCCGCGTCCGTGACTGACGCCGCCGCCGAACGCGCCGACTCCCTCGCCGAGACGGCCGAGGAGCTGGCCGCGGAGCACCCCGGCGAGTCGTACGCCCGCGGCGCCCGGATCCTCTCGCTGGGGATCGCCGCGACGGGCGTCTTCACCTTCGCGTACTTCGCGGTCGCCAGCCACGTCCTGGGCCCCGACGCCTACGGCTCGGTCGCCCTGCTGTGGTCGATCCTGTTCGTCGTCATCTCGGTGATCTACCGGCCGGTCGAGCAGCTGCTCTCGCGCACGATCGCCGACCGCCGCGCCCGCGGCCTGCAGCACAGCCATCCACTGCGGATCCCGCTGGCGATCCAGGCCGGTTTCGCGGCGACGTTCCTGATCGCGGCGCTGGCGCTGAAGCCGCAGATCGTCCAGCTCTTCCACGGCTCGCAGTCGCTGTACTGGATCTTCACCGGCGCGGCGCTCGCGTACGCCGCGAGCTACTTCGCCCGCGGGTACTTCGCCGGACACCAGTGGTTCGCCCTGTACGGCGGACTGGTCCTCTTCGAGTCGGTCTCGCGCTTCTGCTTCCCGGTCGCCGTCGCGGTCGGCATCGCGTCGGGCCAGACGGCGGTCGCCGCCGGCATCCTCGCGGCGCCGATCGCCTCGCTGATGGTCGTCCCGTGGGCGATCGCGCGCCATTCACGACTGGACTCCGAGGCGCCCCAGGCGGACCTCGCGGCGATGACGCTGCGCGCGGGCGCCGGATTCGCGCTGGCCGTCGCCGGCATCCAGCTGGCCGAGCAGACGCTCGTCAACGCCGGCGTGATCATCGCCAACGGCCAGGCGGGGGCCGCGGTCGCCGGCGCCGTCTTCAACGTCCTGCTGATCACGCGTGCCCCGCTTCAGCTCTTCCAGTCGATCCAGACCTCGCTCCTGCCCCACCTCGCCGGGCTCGAGGCGACCGAAGGCCATGAGGCGTTCGCCAAGGCGATCCGCACGACGATCCGGGCGATCGCGGGCTTCGCGGGCGCCGTCGCGCTCGGCCTGCTGCTGATCGGCCCCGAGGTCATGAAGATCGTCTTCGGCGGCCACACGACGTACAGCCGCTGGGGTCTCGCGCTGGTCGCCGTCGGCATGGGGTTCCACCTGGCCGCCGGGACCTTCAACCAGGCGGCCCTCGCGCGCGGGCGCGCACGCGAGGCCGTGCTCGCCTGGTTCGCGGCCGCGATCGCCTTCGTGAGCTGGATGTTCCTGCCGCTGGTGTCCGGCCTGCTGCTGCGCGCGGAGATCGGCTACACGGTCGCCACGTGCGCCCTGTGCCTGCTGCTCTGGCTGCTCTACCGCCGGGGCGCGCCGGAAGCCGCCGCGTTGACCTGACCGCGAGCGAGGCGCGCGGTCGCGCTGTCCGCTGCGCCGAGCGAGGAGCACCGACGTCGCCCGCCGAGGGGCGTCACCCACCTACTCGTAGGCGAGCGCCTCGAGCACGTCGAGGCGCGCCGCGCGCCGCGCCGGGAAGGTCGCGGCGAGGACGCCGGCCATGCCGGACAGCACGATCAGGACGATCAGCGTCCCGACGGGGATCGTCAGCGGGAAGTCCTCGAGCGGGCGAGTGAACAGGACCGCGAGCACGAGGCCCATCACGCAGCCGAGAAGGCCGCCGATCAGCGCCGTGATGACCGCCTCCCAGCGGACGATCTGGCGCACCTGACGGCGCGTGGTCCCGATCGCGCGCAGCATGCCGATCTCCTGCGTCCGCTCGGTGATCGAGAGGACGAGCGTGTTCACGATCCCGAACAGCGAGACGATGATCGCCAGCGACAGCAGCGCGTAGATCAGGCCCAGCAGCTGGTTGACCTGTGCGGCCTGGTCGCCGATGAACTGCTTCGCCGTCTTGGCCTCGGCCTCGGGGTAGCTGGCCTTCAGGACGCCGTCGATCGAGCGTTTCACCTGCTTCGAGTCGGCGCCCGGGGCGAGGCCCACGAGGCCGAAGCCGACCTTCGGCTCGTTGAACTTCGTGAGCACCACGGCGCTCGGGACGGTGAGCTCGGCGAGCAGGCCGCCCTTGTCCTCGACCACACCGCTCACGCGCAGCGGCAGCGTGGCGCGCGTCGGCGTGAACACGCGCAGCGTGTCCCCGACCTTCGTGTGATGGTCGTCGGCGTAGGACTTGCTGACGAGCACGGCCCCGGAGCCGAGCCGGGTGATCGCGTCGGGCGGGCCCTTCTTGATCGTCGTGGCGTAGAGCCTGGGGAACGTGGCGGGCTCGATGCCGGTGACGCTCACCTTGGACCTGCCGACCTTGCCGGTGGTGAAGCGCACGCCGCTCACCGAGCCGACGCCCTGCACCCCGCTCACGGCGCCGAGCACCTGCGCCGAGTAGGGCGAGAAGCCGTCGGCGTTCGTCACGACGAACGCCCCCTTGAAGTTGTCGCGCACGGCGTTCTCGATCGTCGCCTTCGCGCCGGCGGCGAAGATCGAGGCGAAGGTCACCAGCGCGACCCCGACCATCAGGGCGGCCGCGGTCGAGGCGGTGCGCGAGGGCTGGCGCACGGCGTTCTCGCGCGCGAGCCGGCCCGGGAACCCGGCGAACCGCTCGACCGGCCGGCCCATCACCGAGGCGAGCGGGCGGACGAGCCAGGGGCTCAGGAGCGCGACGGCGATGAAGGTCGCGGCGACGCCGAAGCCCAGCGCGGCGAGCGCGCTGTTCGTGCCGCCCGAGCCGAACAGGCCGAGCAGGATCAGGCCGACGCCGGCGACGGCGAGCACGCTCGCGAGGATCGTCGCGCGGCGGCTGACCCGGCCGACGGTGGGGACGGCCGCGGCCTGCAGCGATGCCATCGGCGAGACGCGCGTCGCGCGGATCGCCGGCACGAGGCTGGACAGCAGCGCGACGAGGGTCCCGACGACCAGCGGGACGTAGATCGTCCGCGGCTTGACGACCAGCCCGTTCGACGGCAGGTCGACGCCCACGGCCTCGAACAGCGCCTTCAGCCCGGGCGCCAGCGCGAGGCCGAGCAGGATGCCGAGCAGCGAGCCGACGATGCCGAGCAGCAGGCCCTCGCTGATGACGAGCGTGAGGATCTGGCGGCGGCTGGCGCCGATCGTCCGCAGCAGGCCGAGCTCGCGGATCCGCTGCTGCACGGTGATCGAGAACGAGTTGAAGATGATGAACGAGCCGACGAACAGGGAGATCCCGGCGAAGACGAGCAGGATCGTCTTGAGGAACCCGAGGTTGCTCGCGAGGTCCTTGGACTGCTTGGCCGCCTCGGCCTTCCCGGTACGCACATCGACCGTCTTCGGCAGCGCGGTCTTCAGCGTGCGGACCAGCGCCTCGGGCGTGACGCCGGGCCTCGCGGCCGCGGAGATCGAGTCGAAGCTCGTCCCCTTGCCGAGCATGCGCTGAGCCTCGGGCAGGATCAGGCTGACGACCGTCGCGCCGCCGTAGGAGTCCACGCCCGCGATCTGCGTGAAGCCGACGAGCGTGTAGTCCTTGCGCGGGGCGGCCCCCTGGACGGACAGCTTGTCGCCGAGCTTGAAGCCCTGCTTCCTCGCCGTCGAGGCGTCGATGGCGGCCTCGTCCGCCGTCTGCGGCAGGCGCCCCTGCTTGGCCTTCGAGGCCTGGAAGCGCGGCGCGGAGGACACCGAGCTGAGGAAGTTCGGGGCACCGCCGGCTCCGATCCGCTTTCCGTTCTTCCCGAGGACGGTGGCGGCGTCGAACACGTCGCCGGAGGCGACGAGCACGTCGGGGCTCGCGCGCACGGTGCGCAGCACGGACGCCGGGATCGTCTGCAGCGTGCCGCCGTTGTTGGAGCTGATCGCCTGGTGCGGCGTGATCGCCGCGTCGGTGCCCTTCGCGGACTCGGTGAAGATGCGGTCGAAGCTGCCGTTGATCGTGTCCGTGAACACGTACGTCGCGGAGATCAGGGAGACCCCGAGCGCCACGGCCAGCAGGGTCAGCGCGAGGCGCAGCTTGCGCGAGAACAGCCCGCGGACGACGACCTTGCGCATCAGCTCGCGCTCTTCATGCGGTCGATGACCTCGGCGACGGACCCGGCCGCCCCGTCGTGCACGACCTTGCCGTCGGCGAGCAGCACGAGCGCGTCGGCGACCGATGCCGCCGACGGGTCGTGGGTGACCATCACGATCGTCTGGCCGAACTCGTCGACCGAGCGGCGCAGGAGGTTCAGCACGTCCTGGCCCGACTTCGAGTCCAGGTTGCCGGTCGGCTCGTCGGCGAAGACGACCGCCGGGCGCGAGGCGAGCGCGCGCGCGACGGCGACGCGCTGCTGCTGGCCGCCGGAGAGCTCGCTCGGGCGGTGCGTGAGGCGGTCGCGGATGTCGACGGTGTCGATGATCTTGTCGACCCACTCGCGGTCCGGCTCGCGGCCCGCGATCCTCAGCGGCAACTCGATGTTCTCGAGCGCCGTGAGCACCGGCAGCAGGTTGAAGGACTGGAAGATGAACCCGACGCGGTCGCGCCGCAGCTGCGTCAGCGACTTGTCGTCCAGGCCGGTGAGCTCGACGCCGTCGAGCACGACCGAGCCGCTCGTGGGGCGGTCGAGGCCCGCGAGGATGTGCATGAGCGTCGACTTGCCCGAGCCCGACGGGCCCATGATCGCCGCGAAGCGGCCGGCGGGGAACGCGACGTCGACGCCGTCGAGGGCGCGAACCTCCGCCTCACCCTCGCCGTAGACGCGGGTCAGGCCGTGAGCGACGACGATGCCGCCGGGCGGGTCGAATGGGGCGGGCGCGGCGGCCGAGGAGGCTTCGGACGTGGGGCTCATGACCGTACGTCTAGCAGGACCGTTCTCAGACTTCCACGGCTTGCAGCGCTCCGTTGATCGCGGCGAACGCGGCGGCCGGGTCCGGCGCGCCGAAGATCGCCGTGCCGGCGACGAAGCGGGTCGCCCCCGCGCGGGCGCACGCGCCCGCCGTCTCGGCGTCGATGCCGCCGTCGACCTCGATCTCCACCTCCGGACCGAGCAGCGCCCGCAGTCGCTCGAGCTTGGCGAGCGACGCGGGGATGAACGACTGCCCGCCCCACCCCGGATTGACGGTCATGCAGAGCGCCAGGTCGACCTCCACCTCGCCGAAGACGCCGATCGGCGTGGCGGGGTTCACGGCCAGCCCGGCGAGCGCGCCGCGGTCGCGGATCGCCTGGAGCGCGTAGTGGACGGCCGGCGTCGCCTCGGCATGGACGATGATCGTCTGCGCGCCGGCGTCGGCGAACGCGGCGATCTGCTCGCGCTCCGGCCGCTCGACCATGAGGTGCACCTCCAGATGCATGCCGAGGTCGCGCAGCGCGGTGCACACCTGCGGGCCCATCGAGAGCGGAGGGACGAAATGGCCGTCCATCACGTCGATGTGGACGAGGTCGGCGCCCGCGGCCCGGACCGCCTCCGCCTGCTCGCGCAGGCGGCCGAAGTCCGCCGCCAGGACGGAGGGCGCGATCCGCAGGCTCATACCTCGACCAGCATCGACGAGCCGCAGTGCGAGCACTCGGTCGTCGCGGTGCTCGACATCCGCACGATCGTCTGATGCTCACCGCAGCCGGGGCAGACGGAGCGCAGCTCGAAGCGGTGCATGCAGTAGACGCAGCGGTAGCGACCGGCCAGCGTCGTCGGGCGCAGCCAGGGCTCCTTGCAGGTGGGGCACCGCAGACCGAGCTCAACCTCCGACATCGGCGGCACTATAGAACCCGTCGGTGCCGTCGACGGACGGCAGCGTGCGCCAGCGCTCGATCCCCTCGAGCACCTCCTCGTCGGGCGACAGCGTGCACACGGCGTAGACGAGCCGCCCTCCCGAGCGCAGGTTCGCGCGCGCCGCGGCGAGCAGCCCCCGCTGGATCACGGCGAGCTCGGCGATGTCCTGAGGGGTCACGCGCCAGCGCAGGTCCGGATGGCTCTGGAGCGTCCCGAGCCCGCTGCACGGCGGGTCCAGGAGCACGCGGTCGAAGCGCGCCGCGTCGCGGAAGTCCAGCGCGTCGGCGCAGCGCACCTGCACGTTCCCGGCATGCATGCGCGCGCACGTCCGTACGAGGGCCGCCGCGCGCCCCTCGTGGCGCTCGACGGCGACCACCTCGCCGTCGCCGCCCATCAGCGCAGCGAGGTGCGTCGTCTTGCCGCCCGGAGCCGCGCAGAGGTCCAGGACGCGCTCGCCCGGCTCGGGCGCCAGGAACCGCCCGACGCGCTGGGCTGCCCGCGACTGCGGGGTGAACGCGCCGGCGGCGTAGCCGGGGTGGGCGAAGGCGTCGAACGGGCCGGAGACGACGATCGCCTCGCCCGCGCGCTCCCCGGGGATGTCGTCGAGCGGGACGGCGGGCGCGAGCGGGTTGACGCGCAGTGCGAGCTCGGCGGGCTCGTTGCCCGCGATCAGCAAGGCGCGGGTCTCCTCCGGCCCCAGCCAGTCCCACCACAGCTCCACCAGCCAGAGCGGATGGGCGTGACGGATCGCCGCGCCCTCCGGCGTGTCGTCGGCGGGCAGCTCGACGCCCTCGCGCTGCACGCGGCGCAGGACGGCGTTGACGACGCTGTGCCCGCGGCTGGGCTTGGCGAGCTCGACGGCCTCGCCCACCGCGGCGTGCGCGGCGACACCGTCCATGAACAGCAGCTGGTAGAGCCCGACGTGCAGCGCCGCCCGCACCTTGGGTTCCAGCGCACCGTGGGTGTACCGCCCGGCGACCCAGTCGAGTGTTCCGCGGCGCTGCACCGTGCCGAACGCGATCCGCTTGGCGAGCGCGCGATCGCGCGGCTCGAGGCCCTGCGCCTCTCCGTGGAAGGCGCGGTCGGCGTAGGCGTTCTCGGCGAGCGTGCGCCGCACCACCGCGTGCGCGCACCGGCGCGCGGGGCTGATGGAGCCCGCGCTCACGGCCGGTCGTGGCCGCGCAGGTAGTCGGCGTAGGGCATCGCGTGGCCACCGGCCGGGAGCACCTCGACCGGCTCGAAGGCGCCGTCCTGCGCGACCCGCGCGCGCAGCACGCCGAGGTACGTGCCGTCTTCGAGCGCGATGCGCGCTCCGATGTGCGGGCTCAGCGCGCGCACGGCCCGCTCGCGCTCCTGCGCCGTGGAGGCGGGATCGAGCGTGCGGTCGGCGGCGGTGATCTTCTCGGCGTAGGTGGCCCCCGCCTCGTCCTGCTCGGCGTAGGGCGGGCGCTCGTCGAGCGCACGGATCAGCAGGTCCGAGCCCAGGGCCTCCAGGCGCGGCGCGAGCGTGCCATAGGTCTCATCCGACCCGATCGCCAGACGCGCCTGCAGGCAGACGGGGCCGCTGTCCAGGCCGGCCGTGAGGCGCATGATCGAGACGCCGGTCTCCCCGTCGCCGGCCATGATCGCCCGCTCCAGCGGCGCGGCCCCGCGCCAGCGCGGCAGCAGCGACGGGTGCACGTTGAGGATCTCG
>JADGPM010000236.1 GCA_017882425.1 Solirubrobacteraceae bacterium | reverse complement strand
CGCGGGCGCGCTGAACGGCACGATTTCTGCGCAATTTGCGCACATTTCGGCGTCCAGGGTCCGCTCGGCGGGGGAGCGCCTCCGGAATCCTGCACCTCTGCTGAACGGACTCACAGCAATCCGGGGGATCGCCGCATCATGGAAGAGACAGCAGCCGCCGAGCCGCCCGCCGGGCGCGAGCTGACGCGGGAGGAGCTCGAGACGCTCGTCGTCGAGACCGTGCGCCTGCACGCCGACGGCCTGTTGCGCCTCGCGCGACGGCACAGCCTCTGCGCGGACGACGCCCAGGACGCCTACCAGCGCGGGATGGAGATCTTCCTGCGCCACGCGGGCAGGCTCGACCCCGAGCGCGCGCCCTCGTGGCTGCGCACGGTCGTCAAGCACGAGGCCATGGCGGTCCGGCGCAGCCGCCAGCGCGAGGTCGGCCCGGCCGAGGTCGACCTGGACCTGTTCGAGGCGCGCAACGCCCCCGGGCCCGAGGAGCGCGTGATCGGCTTCGAGCAGGTCGAGCGCTCCGCCGAGGCGCTCCAGCGCCTCAAGCCCCAGGAGGTCCGAGCGCTGTGGCTGCGTGCGCAGGGCAACTCGTACGACGAGATCCAGCAGCAGACCGGGTGGACGAGAACGAAGGTCAATCGCTGCCTGTACGAGGGTCGTCGCAGCTTCCTGGAGCGCTACGCGGGCATCGAGTCGGGCGACGAGTGCCGGCGCTGGGAGCCGCTGCTCTCAGCGCTCGTCGACGGCGAGGCGACGCGTGACGAGCTCGTGGAGCTGCGCCCGCATCTGCGTCGCTGCTCGCCGTGCCGCGCCGTCGTCCGCGAGCTGCATCGCTCGAGCACGCCGCTGTCGGTCGTCTTCCCGGGGGTCGCTGCGGCGGCGCTCGCAGATCACGCCGAGCCCGCGAGCCACCTCTTCCTGCGCCTGTACGAGGCGACGACGACGTGGCTCAACGAGCGCGCGGCCTCGTCGTTCGTGCGGGCGCAGATGCTCGTGGACGGCGCAGGGGCCTCGGCGACGAAGATGACCGCGGTCGCCGCCTCCGCCGCCGCGGTCGCGGGCGGTGGCGCGGTCGCGATGGAGCAGGTCTCGCGGCCGGCCGCGGATTCCGTGCACGCGGCCGCGATCGCCCCGTCGGGGCGCGCGTCGGGCCCGGACGGCATCGCGCGCCGTCACGTCGTCGCCCTCACGGCGGGCACCCGCACGACGCACCACGCGAGCGCACGCCGAGCGCCCCGCAGCCGCCCCGCCCGTGCGACGGTGGTGCGCGCCACGGCGGCCTCGGCGCCGACGGCGCCGGCGCCCGCAGCGGCTCCGGCGCCGAGCGCGGGCGGGGGCTCGCCCGAGCTCGGGATCGAGTAGCCCGCAGGTCGCGCAGGGTCACGCGCGCCGTGCCGTCCGGTGGGAGGCGTACGTTGCGCCTCGCAATGCCCCTGTGCTTCATCGAACCTCAGGACGCGATCCGCGTGATCGCGGAGTCCGTGGGCCGCGAGGCCCGGCGGCAGCTCCTCGGCGAGCTCGTGCGCGCGTGGGTCGACGCGATTCCCGAGTCTGAGCTCGAGTCGCACTACGTCAAGGCGATCGCCGATCTGGACGAGCACGACCTCTCGATGCTCGCGGCATGGCACGCCTCGCTGGAGGTGGGGCAGCCGATCGCCAACCGCGACTTCCTCGTGGGCGTCTTCCCGTCGCTCGGCGAGAACCGCCGCGAGGCGCTGAAGATCGCCGCCGGCTTCCGCGGGGACGAGGCGTTCGACGCCGGCGTGTCCGAGGAGCAGGCCCTGGAGACCGTCCTCCCGGCGCTCGGTCGCGAGCGCTGCATGGAGCTCGCGGAGGAGTGCCTGGAGCTCTATCTCTGGGACCGCATGGGTTCGGATAACTGAGGCGGCGCCTCGCGTGATCTGAGGGCGTCATCGGCATCGGGCGTGCAGCTGCACAGCCCACATGCCTGCTTCCCTCTCAGACCGCGCGCGCTCCATCCGCCTCAGCCATCCGAACGGCGTGGTGCCGGGACGGTCTTCAGTCCAGCGCGGACTCGATCTCCTCGATCGCCTGGTCGGTCGTCCGGAAGTGGACGGCGGTGAGGCCGAGCTCCGTGGCGGCGGCGCAGTTGTGCTCGAAGTCGTCGATGAAGAGGCAGGCCTCGGGCGGGATGCCGAGGCGCTCGCAGGTCAGCTGGTAGATCGCCGGGTCGGGCTTGCGCATGCCGACGAACGCGGAGTCGACGACGAGCTCGAAGATCTCGTCGACGGGGAGCATCGAGCGCCAGCGCGGCTCCCACTCGCGGACGTTGTTCGTGAGGATCGCCATCCGGTAGCCGCGCTCGGCGACCCCCCGCAGGTAGTCGACCATCACGTGATTCGTCTCGAGCGCCGCAAACCAGCGCGTCGAGAACTCGTGCATCTCGACCGGGTGCCCGACCTCGGCCGCGACCTCGCGGCCGACGCGCTCGAGGAAGTCGTGCTCGGTGATGCGCCCGCACTCCAGCTCGTACAGCGGGTGGCGCCCGTCGCGCTCTGCCAGGCGGCTCATCGCCGCGCCGAGGGCTGCGCTCGGGATCCCCGATTCGGCCTGGACGGCCGCGAACGCCGGGGCCAGCGGCGAGCTCAGCACGCCGCCGAAGTCGCTGATGACGGCGCGGACGGAGCTCACGCCGTCGCCGGATCGGCGTCCGGCGCGCGGCGCAGCACGTCGTAGCGGCCGACGCCCTCGCGGCCGCCCATGTGCCAGCGCATGAACGAGCAGTCCAGGCGCAGGCGCCCGAGGTCGAGCGTCGTGCCGCAGACGACCTCGCCCCAGACGCGCCGCGGCGGTCCGTCCTCGGTGACCCAGAGCTCGAGCGCCGCGCGCTGCTGGCGACCCTCGGCGTCGAACGTCGTGGAGATTCGGGGGTCCTCGACCCGGGCATGCCCGTCCGCGAGGCCCTCGCCGGCCTCGTCGCCGGCCTCGAAGACGACGGCGCCGATGACCTCGTCGCCATGGGCGTCGCGTCCGGCGGGCCGGATCGCCGTCGCCGAGACCGCCGCACCGTCGAACCATGCCGCGAGCGTCCGCGTGCGCTCGATGCGCGACCAGTCCGGGGTGCCCCACGAGTGCCCGCGCTGACCGAGCCCGTCGAGCTGCAGGCGCCGGCCGCGCAGCTCGGCGGTGCCGCGCACGCGCACCGGCTGGTCGTAGCCGAGCATGCCGCCCGCGCGCGCGACCGGATCCTTGGCCTCCAGCTCGAAGGGCACGCCCGTCGCCTCGACCTCGAGGTCGAGGCTCGCGTCCTCGCCGGCGAAGTGCACCCGCCACGCACGCAGCGGCTCGAGCGTCTCGACGTCCAGGCCGGCCGCGCTCACCTGCTCCCAGGCCGAGGCGTCCTCGACCGCCAGGCCGCCCTCGGCGGCGACCGTCACGAGCTCGTCGCCCTGGAAGAGCAGCGCGAGGCCGCTCGCGCTGCGGCCCTCGGCGAGGCCCAGGCGGACGGTGCCGTAGACCTCCGCGACCAGGTCGCCGAACGCGAGCGTGATCGCGTCGGTGAAGCCGTCGCCGATCGCCGGGCGCGGCGCCTCGAACTCCGGAACGACCGTCACGTGCTCGGCAGCGCGGGCGGCTCGGGCGCGTCGACGTCGCTGGCGGTGCCGTCGACGTCGAAGTCGTTGCGTGCCGCGCGCCGTGTGCCGTAGGCGTTGAAGCCCCTGCTGCCCCACTGTGCGCCGCGGACGGTCCAGACGCCCGCCGGGCCGAAGCTCGCGGCGCCGGTGGTCACCAGCGGGCCGAGCACGACGCGACGGATCACAGCGCGGGTGGGTGGCAGCAGGCAGAGGAAGCCGGCGATGTCCGTGAGAAAGCCGGGCGTCAGCAGCAGCGCGGCGCCGAAGATGATGAGGCCGCCGTCGGCGACCTCGCGGGCGGGGACGCGGCCCTCGCCGAGCGTGCCCGTGAAGCGCGCCCACGCGCGGCGGCCCTGATGGCGCAGCAGCCACACGCCGAGCAGCGAATCCAGGATCAGCAGTGCGATCGTCCACCACACGCCGACGAGCTCGCCGACCTGGATGATCGCCCAGATCTCGGCAAGCGGAACGATGATGAACAGTGCGAGGAACAGCAGCGGCATCGCACCGCACAGGGTAGGGGGTCGCTAGAAGGCGGTGGCGGGCGCGGGCCCGTCGAAGCTCACGCCGGGCAGGCGGTGCAGGCCGACGAGCTCGATCAGGGTGCGGATCTGCGGCGCCGCGCCCTGCAGGTGCATGGCCCGCCCGGCCTTGCGCAGGCGCCGAGCGACCATTGCGAGGTCGACCATCAGCGACGCGTCGGCGAACGCCAGACGGCTGAGGTCCACGACGAGGTCGTCCTCCACCGTCAGGGCTCGCGACAACGCCTGACGGCGAAGGCTCTGCGTGGACCGATCCTCGTCCCCGGAACAATGCAACACAGGGGGGTTGATGCTCAACGAGACGATGCGCCTGACGGTACTCGAAGTCGCAGGTGCATGCCTGAACACCACCTGAGCGCGCGTTCTACACTCGTGCCATGCCCACTGTCGAAGAGGTCGAAGAGGCCCTGACGAACGTCATCGATCCCGAGCTCGGTCTCGATTTCGTCGAGCTCGGTCTCATCTACGGGATCACGGTCGACGGCGGTGACGTTCACGTGACCTACACGCTGACGACGCCCGCCTGCCCGATCGGGCCGATGGTCGCTCAGCAGATCGAGGAGTTCGTGACCGAGCTCGACGGCGTCGACGCCGTCGAGTCCGCGATGGTCTTCACGCCGCCGTGGTCGCCGGACAAGATGAGCGAGGACGCGAAGTTCGCACTCGGCTACTAGCCGGCCTCACGCTGCTCGCGCTCGCGGCGCCCGCTGCCGCTGAGGCGTCCGGCGCGCCGCACGCTCAGGCGACCGGCCGGCTGCTCGTCACCCTCGCGCCGGCCGGCGCGAGGGCCGCCGCGCACGTGGCGGTGGCAGCCGGCGCGCGGCTCGCGGGCCCGCAGGTACCGCAGCTGCGGCTGGTCACCGTCCGGCCGGTTGCGGGCGCGTCGCAGCGCGCCCTCGCGCGCAGGCTGCGCCGTGACCCGCGCGTGGCGCGCGTCGAGGTCGAGCATCGCGCCGTGCCGCGCGCGCTGCCGGACGACCCGGCGCTCAGCGAGCCGACCCAGCTCGGCGGCCTGCCGCCGGGCACCCCGGAGGAGTGGTGGGCGAGCGCGGCCGGTCTCACGGCAGCGTGGGACCAGGTCGCCGGGACGGGCGTCCTGGTCGCCGTCATCGACGGGGGCGTCGAGGCGACGCATCCCGACCTCGCGGGCCGGATCGCCGGGAGCGTGTCCGAGGACGCCGGTGGCGGCCCGGCCCTGCAGGACGATGTCGGCCACGGCACCCACGTCGCGTCGCTCGCATGCGCGACCAGCGGGAACGGCCTGGGGATCGCCGGCGCCGGCGACGGCTGTCGCCTGCTCGTCGCGCGGACGGACTTCAGCGACGCGTCGGTGGCGGCGTCGATCGTCTGGGCGGCCGATCATGGCGCCCGCGCGATCGTCATGAGCTTCGGGACCGACGACCCGGGGCCGGCGCCCCAGCCGCTCGTCGACGCGCTGCGCTACGCGGTGCGCCGCGGGGCGGTGCCGGTGGCGGCCGCCGCCGACACGCCGGTCGAGGACCAGGGGTATCCGGCGAACGTCCTCCAGCCGGCCGACTCGGGCGCGGATCCGAAGAGCGGCCTCGGGCTGTCGGTCACCGCCTCGACCTTCGCGGGAAGCCGCGCGACCTTCGCCGGGCGCGGCAGCGAGATCTCGCTCGCGGCGCCCGGGACGACCGTCGAGGACGGCCATCAGGCGGGGCTGCTCGGGGCGTTCCCTGAAGGCGTGAGCGGACTGGAGACCGGCGTCTTCGACGGCGGCAGCGGACGCCCCTGCGGCTGCCGCGCGACCTTCGACGGCGACCAGCGCTGGGCCTACCTCCAGGGCACCTCGATGGCGGTGCCGCTCGTGGCCGGTGCCGCGGCGCTCATGCGCGCGGCGAACCCGGACCTGCCGGTCGCCGACGTCGTCGCGCTGCTCAAGCAGACCGCGGCGCGCCCCGCCGGGACCGGCTGGACGCCCGAGCTGGGATGGGGCGTGCTCGATGCGGGCGCCGCGGTGCGGGCGGCGCGGGGGCTCGACCGCACGCCCCCGTTCTCGCACCTCACGGTCACGCCGCCCGGGCTCGCGGGGCGCTCGCGTCTGCTGCGCTGGACCGGCGCCGACACGGCGCCCGCCGGGCTGACCGCCTCGGGCGTGGCGAGCTGGGAGATCTGGCGGGCGGTCGCCGGCGGCCCGGCCCGCCGCATCGCGCGGCTCCCGGCGGCGACCCACACGCTGCGCGTGCGTCTGGCGCGGGGCGCGCGCTACCGCTACTTCAGCATCGCCGTCGATCGTGCGGGCAACCGCGAGGCCTCGCCGCCGCGCGGCGATGCGAGTGTCCGCGCCCGCTAGATGGGGTCGCGCATCTGGGAGCGGGTCTTCGTCCGCTGCCCGGCCTTCGCGCCCGTGCCCGGCTCGGGCGCGGCGTGCAGGTGCCCGCTCGCGCCGCCGTTGACGCGTGCGGCCTCCGCGGTCGCCTCGTGGGCGATCGCGACGAGCTCCGCGATCGAGTCCTCGAGGCCGCCGGCGATCGCGTCGATGTCGGGCAGCGCGTCGTAGTCCCCGAGCAGGCCGAAGTTCAGCTGGCCGTCGTAGCTCATGATCGCGATCGCGAGCGCGTGGTTCTTCGGCAGGAAGGCGACGGGGAAGACGTCCAGCGCGCGGCGTCCGGCGACGTAGAGCGGGAACTGCGGCCCGGGGACGTTCGTCACGATCAGGTTGAAGAGCCTTGTCGAGAAGTTCAGGCGCGAGGCCTGGGCCAGGATCGTCGGCGGGGCGAAGTTCTGGGCCCCGGCGATGACCTCGGCGCCGATCGCCTGCTTGGACTCCTTCAGGCCGTCCATCGATTGGCGCACGACGCGCAGGCGCGCGACCGGGTCATCGACGTACACCGGCAGCGGGCCGCGCATCGCGGCGATGCGGTTGCCGAGCTCGTGATGCTCGTCCTGGGCGCGGATCGACACGGGGACGAGTGCGCGCAGCTCCAGCCCCTCGGTGCGCACTCCGCGCGAGCGCAGCCAGTCCCGCAGCGCGCCGCTGACGACCGTCAGGACGACATCGTTGACCGTGCCGCCCAGGGTGTTCTTGACGAGCTTGAAGTCCGCCAGGTCCGCGCGCACGACGCGCAGGCGCCGGTGCGGGCCGATCTCGACGTTGAGCGGCGTCTCCGGCGCCGGGTTCAGTCCCGCCCAGGCGATCTCCCCGACGCCCTCCAGGCCCTCGCGGACCTCGGCCAGGACCTCGGACGGGCGCGCGGCCAGGCGCGTCAGGCGTCGCGCGCCGTCGACGACCGTCCGCGCGACGCCGACCGCGCCGGAGGCGATGAGCTCCGCCGTCGTGGGCTCGGCCGCGGGCTCCCACGGCTCGTTTGGGTGCTCGATCACGGTGCCCTCGGGCGAGAGGTCGAACAGGACGGTCGCCAGGTCGACGCCCGAGATCCCGTCGATCACCGCGTGGTGGGTCTTGGTGACCAGCGCCCAGCGGCCCTCGCTCAGGCCTTCGATGAGCCAGATCTCCCACAGCGGCTTCGAGCGGTCGAGTTGCTGCGAGAAGATCCGCGAGGTGAGGTTGAAGAGCTGCTCCTCGCTGCCCGGGCGCGGCAGCGCTGTCTGGCGCACGTGGTACTCGAGGTTGAAGCTCGGGTCGTCGACCCAGACCGGGCGCCCGCTCTCGATCGGCGGGAAGCTCAGCTTCTGGCGATAGCGCGGGACGAGGTGCAGGCGCTCGCGGATCTGATCGAGGAAGTCGTCGAACGGTGCCGTGGGCCCCTCGAAGATCGCGACCGCGCCGACGTGCATGTGCGATGCCGGCCCCTCCTGCACGAGGAAGGACGCGTCGATCGCGGTGAGCCGGTCGAAGTGCTCCTGAGCCATGGGGGGACACTAACGCGGGTCGCTTGCGGCGGCGAGACCCTGCGAAGATCACGCGACACCGACGAAGCGCCGGAGGCACCGCGATGGCATGGGATTTCTCGACCGAGCCCGAGTTCGAAGAGCAGCTCGCATGGATGCGACAGTTCGTGCGCGAGGAGATCTGGCCGATCGAGACGATCTACGAGGACCTCGACCGGCAGCAGCTCGAACGCATCTACCGGCCGCTCCAGGAGCAGGTCAAGGCGCGCGGGCTGTGGGCCGCGCACCTCGATCCCGAGCTCGGCGGGCAGGGCTTCGGGCAGGTCAAGCTCGGCCTGATGCACGAGATCCTCGGCAGCTCGCCGTTCGCGCCGAACGCCTTCGGCAACCAGGCGCCGGACTCCGGCAACAGCGAGATCCTCGCGCTCGCGGGCACGCCCGAGCAGAAGGAGCGCTGGCTGCACCCGCTGCTGAACGGTGACCTGAAGTCGGCCTTCTCGATGACCGAGCCCAACGCCGGGTCGGACCCGACGCTGCTGCGCACCAGGGCGGTCCGCGACGGCGACGAGTGGGTCATCAACGGCCACAAGTGGTTCTCCAGCAACGCGTCGATCGCCGACTTCCTGATCGTCATGGCGGTGACGGACCCCGATGCGCGCGCACATCAGCGCGCGTCGATGATCATCGTCCCGACCGACACGGCGGGGGTAAACATCGTGCGCGACGTCGCGACGATGGAGCACCCGCAGGAGAGCTTCGGCAGGCTCGGCGGCCACGCGGAGATCCGCTACGAGGACGTGCGCGTCCCGGCCGCGAACCTGCTCGGCGGCGAGGGGGACGGGTTCCTCATCGCCCAGCACCGGCTCGTCCCGGGCCGGATCCACCACTGCATGCGCTGGCTGGGCGTCTCGGCGCGCGCCTTCGACATGCTCTGCGAATACGCCACCCACCGGTTCGCCTTCGGCTCGACGCTGTCCGAGAAGCAGTCGGTGCAGAACTGGATCGCCGACTCGGCGGCCCAGATGCAGGCGGCGCGGCTGATGACGCTGCACGCGGCGTGGAAGATGGACACCCAGGGCGCGTCCGCGGCGCGCGCCGACGTCTCGCTGATCAAGTTCTACGGCGCCGGGGTGCTGCACGACGTGATCGACCGGGCGCTGCAGATCCACGGCTCGCTGGGCTACTCCACGGACATGCCGCTCGAGGCGATGTATCGCATGGCGCGTGGCGCCCGGTTCTACGACGGCCCCGACGAGGTGCATCGCGAGAGCGTCGCGCGGCGGATCCTGCGCGGGTACGAGCCGCCCGCCGACGGGGTGCCCAGCGAACACGTCCCGACGCGCCGCGCCGATGCGCGGCGCAAGTTCGCGGAGATCCTCGAGGTGGTGACGGCAAACGACTGACGGGGGCGCCCGCCGGCACCTCTCGGTCCGGCTCCTGGTCATCGCGCTGACCGCCCAGTTCCTCGTGGCGGGGGTGGTCATCTACTTCGCCGTCGCGGGCTGGCCGTTCATCGGCGACCGGCCGCCGTCGGCTGACGCGCAGCCCGCGCACGCTCGCGGCGCGGCTGACGCCGTGCCGGTGCCCGCGGCCACCACCGATCGGTTCGACGGCGATCGCGCGCTCGCGACGGCGCGCCGGCTCGTCGCGCTGGGCCCGCGCCCGGCGGGCTCGCGCACGGCGCAGGCCGCGGCCGAGATGCTCCGCCCGCTGCTGCCGCGCGGGCGGCTGGCCCCGCTTCCGGGCCGTCCGGGGCTGCGCAACGTCGTCGGCGAGGTCGCCGGGCACGGCAGGCCGATCGTGGTGATCGCGCACTACGACACGACGCCGGTCGTCGGCTACGTCGGCGCCAACAACTCCGCCGCGGCCGTCGGGGCGGTCGTCGAGCTCGCGCGCCGGCTGCACGCCTCGCGCTCGGCGGCGCCGGTCGTGTTCCTGCTGACCGACGGCGAGGAGGCGCCCGACTATCCGCCGAAGGACTTCGCCGCGGACGGGCTGCGCGGCTCCAGGGCCGCGGCAGCGGGCCCGCTCGGGCGCATCGCGCGCGAGGTGATCGTCCTGGACTTCGTCGGCCAGCACGGCCTGCGCATCCGGCGCGAGGGGAACAGCGACGCGGCGCTGTGGTCGCGCCTGCGCAGGGCGGCCGCTGCCGTCGGGGTCGGCGCGGTGTTCCCGGCCGGCACGCAGGGCCCGATCCTCGACGACCACATCCCGTTCCGCGACCGCGGGATCCCGTCGATCGACCTGATCGACTTCGACTACCCGTGCTGGCAGCGCACCTGCGACACGCTCGACAAGCTCTCGGCGCGCAGCATCGACGCGGCGGGAGAGACGGTCATGGAGCTGCTGCGCCGCGAGCGGGCGCGGCGCTGATCCCCGCTCGCCCGACGGTAGTCTTGGCCGCCGCGTGTCGGCGGATCCTCCAGCAGCAGGCATCACGATCCCGTCGGGGGCGCGCGAGCTGCCGGGTCCGCGCTCGCGCGAGCTCCTGTCGGGGCTCGATCGGGTGCTGAACGGCGCCCTGCGCGGGGGTGACGACGTGCCGTTCGTGCTGGGCCGGAAACGTGGCCACATCCTGGAGGACGTCGACGGCAACACGTTCGCCGACCACGTCTCGGCCTGGGGAGCGGCGCCGTACGGTGCGCACCCCGGTCCGGTGCGTGACGCGATGAGCCGGGCCTGGGACCGGTATGGCATGGAGATCACGAACTACGTGCAGAGCGAGCCCGTGCTCGAGCTCGCAGAGCGGCTGATCGAGCTCGCACCCGAGGGCATCACCCGCGTCGCCCCGACGGTGACCGGGACCGAGGCGGTCGAGGGCGCCGTGAAGCTCGCCCGCGAGGCCACGGGGCGGCCGATCATCCTGTCGTTCCTCGGGCAGTACCACGGCGAGTCGACCTATCTCACGGCGGCGAGCTCGACGGACCGCCCGGACAACACCTCGGCCAACGCGCAGTACGTGCCGGGCTTCGTGTTCGCGCCCTATCCGAACCGCTTCCGGGCGCCGTTCCATCGCGGGCCGGGGCCGCACGACGAGACGCTCTACATCGAGTTCATCGAGGACTGGCTGCTGCGCCACCAGGTCGAGCCGTCGCAGATCGCCGGCGTGCTGATCGAGCCGGTCGCGGGCGAGGCCGGGATCCTGGTTCCCTCGCAGGACTTCTGGGAGGGGCTCACGCGCCTGTGTCGCGAGCACGGATGGCTGCTGATCTGCGACGAGGTCCAGACCTGCCTCGGTCGCTGCGGCCCGATCTGGGCCGGCGACCTCTGGGGGCTGCGACCGGACATCCTGCTCCTCGGCAAGTCGATCGCCGCGGGCGGACAGCCGATCGCCGCGATCATGGCGACGGAGGCGGTCCTGGCGGCGTCCGGCACCCATCTGGGCGGGACCTACGCCTGGGAGCCCGCGGCCTGTGCGGGCGCGATCGCCGGGCTGGACATCCTGGCCCGCGACGGGATCCTCGAGAACGTCGCCGAGCTGGAGCAGATCGCGCGCGCAGAGCTCGAGCCGCTCAAGGGCCACGTGCCCGAGGTCGGCGACGTCCGTGCCATCGGCGCGTGGGCGGCGATCGAGTTCGTGACCGATCCGCTGACGATCGCGCCGAACCCCGCCTTCCAGGCCGCCGTCCACCGCGCGGCGGTCCTGCGCGGCGTCGTCGCGATCAGCGAGGAGGCCAAGTGGGTCTACCGGATGCAGCCGGCGCTGAGCATGGAGCCGGAGCTCTACCGCTGGTCGTGCCGGCAGGTGGCGGCGGCGATCGAGGAGACGGCTCGTACACTCGAGGCCGATGCCGAACGCCCCTGAGAAGATCCTGCTGGCGGCGCCGCGCGGCTACTGCGCGGGCGTCGACCGCGCCGTGCAGACGGTCGAGCGCGCGCTCACGCTCTACGGCGCGCCCGTGTACGTGCGCAAGGAGATCGTGCACAACAAGCACGTCGTCGAGCAGCTGCGCGAGCGCGGCGCGATCTTCGTCGAGGAGCTCGACGACTCGATCCCCGAGGGCGCGATGACGGTCTTCTCCGCCCACGGCGTCTCGCCGGCGGTCCAGTCCGAGGCCGAGCGCCGTGGGCTGCAGACGATCGACGCGACCTGCCCGCTGGTCACGAAGGTCCATCGCGAGGCCGTGAAGTTCGCCGGCGAGGGCTACACGATCGTGCTCATCGGCCATGACGGTCACGAGGAGGTCGAGGGCACGATGGGCGAGGCGCCGGAGTCGATCGTGCTCGTGGAGACCGTCGAGGACGTCGACGCGCTCGAGGTGGCCGACCCCGAGAAGCTCGCGTACATCTCGCAGACGACGCTCTCGGTCGACGAGACGCGCGCGATCATCAACCGCCTGCGCGAGCGCTTCCCCAGCATCACCGGGCCGCGCACCGACGACATCTGCTACGCCACGACGAATCGCCAGGCCGCCGTCAAGCAGCTCGCTCCGCTGTGCGAGCTGGTGCTCGTGATCGGCTCGCGCAACTCGTCGAACTCCAACCGCCTCGTCGAGGTCGCACGCGAGCACGGCGCCGCCTCCTACCTCATCGACAACGAGGCCCAGGTGCAGGACGACTGGCTCGCCGGCGTCACGACGCTCGGCATCACGTCCGGCGCCAGCGCGCCCGAGGAGCTGGTACAGCGTCTCGTGCAGTCCTTCCGCGACCGCGGCACGCAGAACGTCGAGGAGTTCGAAGTCGTCCAGGAGGACGTGCGCTTCATGCTCCCCAAGACGATCCGCCAGGCGATCGCGGCCCAGAGCGCCTGATCACCCCTCCCGCTCGACCAGCCGGCGCTCGTCTCCTCACGGCCGAGGAGGCCATCGGCCACGGCCTCGCCGATCGCATCCTCACGGAGCGCTCGCCGGTCCGGTGAGCCAGGCGCGCAGCTCCGCGTCGTGCTCGCCGAGTCGCGGCGGGCGGCGCAGACCCCGGGTCGGCGTGGCGCCGAGGCGCAGGGGGGAGCGCGTCGTGCGCACGCCGTCGAGCTCGAGCACCGGTTCGATGCCGAGCGCCTCGGCCAGCGCGAACGCCTCGCCCACGTCGTTGACCGGGCCGGCCGGCACGCCCGCGGCGTTCAGCCGCTCGGCCCACTCGGCGGCGGGCCGCGGCGCCAGCGCCGCCTCGAGCTCGGCGGCGAGCGCGTCACGATGCTCGACGCGCGCCGCGTTGGTCGTGAAGCGCGGGTCGCGCGCCAGCTCCGGGCGGCCGAGCTCCGCGCAGAGCCGGCCGAAGATCGCGTCGTTGCCGCCGGCGATCGCGAGGTCGCCGTCGGCGGCCGCAAAGGTCTCGTACGGCGCGATCGACGGGTGCCGGTTGCCCGAGCGGTGCGGGACCTCCCCGGTGTTCAGGAACGAGGACGCGAGCCCCAGCAGCGCGGCCAGACCGGTGTCCATCAGCGAGACCTCGACCAGCTGGCCCGTACCGGCGTTCCCGCGGGCCTCCAGCGCGGCGAGCGTGCCGATCGTCGCGTAGAGACCCGTCAGCATGTCGATCAGCGCCGTCCCGGGCTTCAGCGCGCGCCCGTCCGGCTCGCCGGTGATCGACATGTAGCCGCACATCGCCCCCACGAGCAGGTCGTAGCCGGGCAGCTCGCGGGTCCGTGGGCCCGAGCCGAACGCGCTGATCGAGGTGTAGACGACGCCAGGATTCAGCTCGCGCACGGCGTCGTAGCCGAGGCCGAGGCGGTCCATCGTCCCCGGCCGGAAGGACTCGAGCACGACGTCCGCCCGGGCGCACAGCTCGAGCGCGAGCGTCTGGTCGCCCGGATCCCGCAGGTCCAGCACGAGCGAGCGCTTGTTGCGATTGAGCCCGAGGTAGTACGTCGAGCCCTCCTCAACGAACGGCGGGCCCCACTGGCGCGTGTCGTCGCCGGTCCCCGGGCGCTCGACCTTGATGACGTCCGCGCCGAGGTCGCCGAGGTTCTGCGAGCACAGCGGTCCGGCGAGGACGCGGGTGAAGTCGGCGACGAGCAGCCCGTCGAGCGCGGTCTGGGGCATCGCCCGGCAGGCTACCCTGCGCTCCCCGATGCGGACCCTCGTCATCTCCGACCTGCACCTGGGCTCGCGCCGCCCGGTCGACATCCTGCGCCGCCCCGAGCCGCTCGACGCGCTCTGCAGCGGGCTGCGCGAGATCGACCGGCTCGTCCTGCTCGGCGACGTGCTCGAACTGCGCCACGGACCGCTGCGCGAGGCCCTCAGCGCTGCGCGCCCCGTGTTCGAGGCGATGGGCGCGGCGCTCCCGCGCGGGGCGGAGGTCGTGATCACCGCCGGCAACCACGACTACGCGCTCGTCAGCTCCTGGCTCGCGCGCCGCGGGGCGGAGACCGAGCCCGAGCCGCTGGGCCTCGAGACGCGCACCGACGCGTCCGCGTCGCCGGCGATGGAGGCGGTCGCGCGCTGGCTGGGGCGCCAGGTCTCCGTCGCCTACCCCGGCATCTGGCTGCGCGAGGACGTCTGGGCGACGCACGGCCACTACGCCGACCGGCTGATCACGATCCCCACGTTCGAGCGGATCGCCGCCGGCGGCATGGCGCGCGTCGTCGGACGCCTGCCCGAGGACGGCCGCGCCGTCGCCGAGGACTTCGAGGCGGCGCTCGCGCCGATGTACGCGTGGCTGGACCAGATCGCGAACGGACGCGCGGCCGGAGGACGCTGGGTGACCGGGGCGGCGACCGCGAAGGCCTGGTCGCTGCTCTCGGCCGACGGGCGGGCCCCGCTGCGCGGCAAGGCGCTCGCCGCGCTGCTGCCGCTCGGGATCGCCGGGCTGAACCTCGCCGGCCTGGGCCCCGTGCGCGCGAAGCTCGACTCCGACGAACTGCGTCGCGCCGGGATCGCGGCCATGGGCGGCGTGGTCGACCTGCTCGGCGTCACCGCGCCCCACGTGATCTTCGGCCACACGCACTGTGCGGGGCCGATGGCATGGATGGACCCGGGGGAGTGGCGCGTGGGGACGGACACGCAGCTCATGAACGCCGGCTGCTGGACGGAGGAGCCGCGCATCAACACGACCGACCCGCGCAGCCCGTACCGGCCCGGGTGCGGCGTGCTGCTCGAGGACGAGGGACCGCCGAGGCTCGTGCGCGTCACCGAGGACTTCGGCGCGCGCCCCGACCACTCGTTCTAGGCCACGATGCCCGCGGCGAACGTCGTCGCGTAGACCTCGAGCCCGCCGCGGGGCTCGAGCTCGAGCACACCGGCGGTGTGGCGCGCGTGCTCGAGCAGCAGATGCGCGCCCGCGTGCTCGATCGGGACGTCGCGTCCGTTGACCCCGAGGATGCCCGCGCCGCCGGTGACGACCCAGACCTCGCCGGCCTCGTAGTGCCCGCTGTAGGCGCCCTCGCGATCGGCCGTCGGCACGACGATCGGCGCGTCGTCGTCGTCGGCCGGCCGCACGAGCGGGACGAGATCACGCTCGACGCCCAGCAGTTCCTGGATGGCCCGCTCGGTCCCGGGATAGTCGCCCTCGCCGTGATGGACCTCGACGAGCTTCAGGCGCGGGGCGAACAGGTAGCGCGCCGGCCAGCCCGGGTTCGCATACGCGCGCCAGAGCAGGAAGCCCGTGTCGATCGCGACCGCGTGCTCGATCCCGAGCCGGGCCACGGCCGCGCGCACCTCGTCCTCGTCCTGCCCGGGCGGGAAGCCGGGGCAGTGGACGGAGATGACGCGCAGGCCCGCGTCGGCGTAGCGCTCGTGCCAGGCGCGCACGTAGGGCAGCGTGCGCATCGAGCTGGGGCGGCAGAAGTCCCAGAACTCGACGAGCACGGGCCGCGTCGCCTGCTTCTCCATGCGGAGCGGGGCGACGTTCACCCACGACAGATCCTTCGGGAACGACGGCGCCACGATGGTGTCCACCGGTGGGCGCATGAGGGCGACTGACGCTAGCATCGCCGGCCTGCCCGCGACCCGGACATCGCGCTGATCGCCCTGCCCGATCCGCCGCTGCGCGACGGCACCGTCGCGCTGCGCGCCTGGGGCGAGGGGGACGTGGCGGCGCTCGTGCGCGCGTGCTCGGATCCGCTCACGCGGCGGTACACCTCCGTGCCCGACCCGTACACGCCCGAGGACGCGCGGATGTTCGTCCACGCCGGTCGCACCGACAGCGCGATGCCGCTCGCCGTCGTCGCCGACGACGCCGAGGGCACGGTCCTCGGTGCCGTCGGCCTGCACGCGGTGGACATGCACCGCGGGCGGACCGAGATCGGCTACTGGACCGCGCCCTGGGCGCGCGGTCAGGGGGTCGCGGTGCGCGGCCTGCGGCTGCTCGCCGATTGGGCGCTCGCGGATCTGGGTCTGCGACGGGTGGATCTCTACGCCGAGCCGACGAACCTCGCCTCGCAGCGTGTTGCGGAGAGTGCGGGGTTCGTCCGGGGCAACATCGTGCGAGGTGGGATCGCGCTGCGAGGCCGTCGCCGCGACGTCGTCCGGTTCACGTTGCTCGGATAGCAGGCCGGGCGCGGTCCTTGTGTGATGCGGCGCAACTTCCACCCCACAACTGGTATTCATTGCCATCCAACCCTGAGCAGGAGGAACAATGCGGAGAATCGCTCTCCTCGCGCTGGCCGTCGCTGCGGTCGCGCTCATCCCGGCCTCTTCGGCCTTCGCCATCAATTCAGTTCAGAAGTTCTCGGCTTCTGTGTCGCCCGCCAAGGCCGGCACGAAGAAGAAGCCGACCGCCGTCACGCTGAAGGTCCGTCCGTACTTCGATGACATCAGCGCCGACTCCGCCGCGCCGTTCGCGACGACGTTCGCCAACGTGTTCTTCGACAAGAACCTGGTCTTCAACGGCGCGAAGTTCCCGCAGTGCGCCAACGCGAAGGTCCTCTCGGCAGCCAGTAGCTGCCCCTCCGGCTCCAAGGTCGGCAAGGGCACCGCTGCCGGCGTCGCCCTGGGTCTCACCGAGAACCTCACGGTGACGATCTACAACGGCCCCGGCGGCAAGGCGGTCGAGCTGCTCGTCGACGGCACGAGCCCGCTGGCGATCCACAGCGTCATCGAGGGCAAGCTCACCAAGCAGACAGGCCAGTTCGGCTACCTGCTCAAGGTGCCGGTCCCCGCCGACCTCCAGCAGCCCGCCCCCGGCGCGATCGCGACCCTGACGGACTTCAACACCACCATCAAGGCGTCGATCACGAAGAAGGGCAAGAAGACCCCGTACATCGGGCTCGCCGGCTGCACCGCCAAGAAGCTGAACTTCGGCTACACGGGCGAGTACACCGACGGCACGACGGGTCAGCAGGTCGTCGTGAACCAGGCCTGCAAGTAGGCCTCACGCAGACATCGCCGTAGCGGTATCGGGGCGGGCCTACGGGTCCGCCCCGTATCGTTCCCGGGGATGATCCCCCGGGCCGCGCGCCTGCCGCTCGCGGCCCTCCTCGCCGCCGCCTGCTCGCTCGGGCTGCCCGCGGCAGCCTCCGCCCACGGCATCGCCCAGCGGGCCGACCTGCCGATCCCCGAGTGGCTGTTCGCCTGGGGCGCCGCATTCGTCCTGCTCGTCTCGTTCGTCGCGCTGGCGATCCTCTGGCCGCGCGCCGTCCTCGAACAGGCGCCCGAGCGCCCGCTGCTGCGCGTCCCGCTCGTGCTCGAGGTGCTCGCGGGAGCGTTCGGCGTGTTCTCGTTCGGGGCCGTCGTCTACGCCGGCTTCGCGGGCACGCAGACCGGGACGGCGAACCTCGCGCCGACGGCGATCTTCGTGCTCTTCTGGGTCGGCATCCCGTTCCTCACCGTCCTCTTCGGGGACGTCTTCGCGGCGATCAGCCCGTGGCGTGCCGTCGGGCGCGGCGCCGGCTGGCTGGCGGCCCGCGTCGCCCGCGCGCAGCTCCCCGAGCCGCTCGCCTACCCCGAGCGCGTCGGGCGCTGGCCCGCGGCGCTCGGCATCCTGGCCTTCGCCTGGGTGGAACTCGTGTACGTCAATCGCGACCAGCCGAGCGCGCTCGCGATCATGGCCGTCGCCTACGCCGTCGTGATGCTCGTCGGCATGAGCCTCTACGGCGTCGACACCTGGACGCGCAACGCCGACGCGTTCGGCGTCGCGTTCGGGCTGTTCGCGCTGCTCGCGCCGCTGCACTGGAAGGAGCGACGCGTGTTCCTGCGCCCGCCGCTCGTCGGCGCCCCGCGCATGCCGACCGGCGCCGGCGCCGTCGCGATGGTCTGCGTGATGATCGGGACGACGAGCTTCGACGGCTTCTCGCAGGGCGGCATCTGGCTCAGCGCCGACGGCCTCGCGCAGCGCTTCTCGGACGCCTTTCACGGCCTCGGCTTCGGTCAGGAGACCGCCGTCGAGCTGGCCTACACCGTCGGGCTGATCGCCGTGGTGTGCCTCGTCGCCGGCCTCTACCGGCTCGGGGTGGCGGGCATGCGCTCGGTCGGGCGCGACCACACGACCGACCAGCTCTCACGCCTCTTCGCACACACGCTGATCCCGATCGCGCTCGCCTACGTCGTCGCGCACTACTTCTCGCTGCTCGCCTACCAGGGGCAGGCGATCGCCTATCTCGCATCCGACCCGCTCGGCAACGGCTCGAACCTGCTCGGGACCTCGTCGGCGACGATCGACTACGGCGTCGTCGGGGCCAACGGCATCTGGTACGTCCAGGTGGCGGCCCTCGTCATCGGGCATGTGGCAGCGCTCATCCTCGCCCATGACCGGGCGCTGGCGACGTGGCGCGATCCGCGCGTCGCGACCCGGTCGCAGTACTGGATGCTGCTCGTCATGGTCTCGTTCACGTGCATCGGCCTGTGGCTGCTTTCGGCGGCATCGAAGTGAGCGTCGTGCTGCCGCTGGCGCACTTCGGCCACTGGTACCACGCGTTCCTGTACCTGGCGCCGATTGTGATCATCGGGTTTGGGTTGTGGTGGACCGGCCGTCGCGACTGAGGTGGTCGGATGCTCGCGGGTCTCGTGGCATCCACGATCCCTCGCTCGGGCCGTGGTGGACGATCTCCCCGTGAGCCGGGGTGGTCCTGACGCCTTCGGTTCCTGACGTTTGAGGCGTGGGCTCGGGTGGTGCTCAGGACTTCTGCAGGACCTGGATGTCGTGGGCGAGGCCCTCGGGTGTCAGCTCGGAGATGGGGAAGCTGACGCGGGCGCGGCCGGTCTTGTCGATGACGATGACGTAGGCGGTGTGCTCGAGGCTCGTGCTCTGCGGCTGGATGCCGTAGCGGCGCCAGACACGCTGGAGCTGGGCCTCGGTGCCGAGCAGGAAGCGCATGCGGCCGATCAGGTGCTGCTCGGCGACGAACCTGCGGGCGCTGGCCGGCGTGTCGTTCCTGGGGTCGACGCTGACCGCGAGGACCGGAACGTTCCCGCCGGTGTGGTCGATGGCGCCGCGGATCTGCTGGGCCATCGTCGGGCAGTCGTTCCGGCAGGTCGTGTACATGAACGTCAGCACCGTCACGTGGCCGCGCTCGCCCGAGAGGCGGGTCAGCCGGCCGTCCTGGTCGCGCAGTGCGAAGTCCTGGGGCGGGGCGGGCGGGCTGATCGACCCGTCGAAGCGCGTGGCCGGCGCCGGGTTCGCGGTGCCGTCGCTCGGGTCGCTGAAGACGACGAACGCCAGGATCCCGACGAGCGCCAGCGTTGCGACGGCCATGAGCGTGAGGCGCACGCGGGGGTGCATGCACCCAGGGTACGTGAGGGCGGCGGGTCAGGCCTCGACGAGCCCGCGGCGGATCGCGTAGCGCACCAGCTCGACGCGGTCGCGCATGCCGAGCTTGCGCAGGATGTTCCCGCGGTGGGACTCGACGGTCTTCTCGCTGAGGTGCAGGATCTCCCCGATCGCGCGATTCGTGTGCGCCTCGGCGATGAGCTTCAGGACCTCCTGCTCGCGCTGGCTGAGCGGCTCGCGCGGGCCGGTCGTCTCGTCGGCCATCCACTCGCGCACGAGCGTCTCGGTCGCGGCGTTCGTCAGGAAGGGCTCGCCGCGCGCGACGGAGCGGACGGCGTCGACGAGGTCCTGGTCGGCCTCGCGCTTGAGGACGTAGCCGGAGGCGCCGGCCTTCAGCGCCTCGAACACGTAGCGCTCGTCGTCGTGCATCGACAGCACGAGCACGTCGACCTCCGGGGCATGGCGCTTGATCTCGTGCGTCGCCTGGATGCCGGTCAGCAGCGGCATCGAGACGTCGAGGATCGCCAGGTCGGGACGCAGCGACAGTGCGCGCTCGACGGCCTCGGCGCCGTCGGCCGCCTCGCCGACGACCTCGATGTCGGGCTGGCGCTCGAGCAGGAGCTTCAGGCCGCCGCGGACGATGCCGTGGTCGTCGGCGATCAGGACGCGCGTGCTCACGCCGCCCGCTCCCCGAGCCGCAGCTCGATCGTGGTGCCGTCGCCGGGCGCCGAGTGCACGTCGAGCGACCCGCCGGCGAGGGCGGCGCGCTCGCGCATGCCGGTCAGCCCGTGGCCGCTCGGGGTCGCGTCGGCGAAGCCGCAGCCGTCGTCCTGCACGCGGGCGACGGTTGCGCCGCGCTCGCGCGCGAACGCCACACGGACGTTGCCCGCGCGGGCGTGCTGGGCGACGTTCGACAGGCTCTCCTGGACGACGCGGTAGACGACGATCTGCTCCTCGGGACGCAGCTCGTCGACGTCGGCGCCCGCGAGGCTGAGCTCGGCATGCACGCCGGTCTGGCGTGCGAAGTCGCTGACCTTCGTGCGCAGCGCCGCGGCCAGGCCGTGGTCGTCCAGCGCCGCGGGCCGCAGCTCGCGCGCGAGGCGCAGCAGCTCCTCGATCGCCTGGGTGGCGGCGCGCTGGGTCTCGCGCAGCTCCGGACGCAGGTCCTCGGGCACCCGCTGGCCGGTCGCCTCCAGGCGCAGCAGGACGCCCGTGAGCGCCTGGTTGGCCTCGTCGTGCAGGTCGCGCGCGATCCGTGCGCGCTCCTCCTCCTGGGCCTGGAGGACGGCACTCGCGGTCCGGGCGCGCTCGGTCTCGAGCCGGTCGAGCATCCGGTCGAACGCCTGGTGCAGGCGCACGACCTCCTCGGTCTCGCCGGGCGGGAGCCGCGGACGTGAGTGCGCGTCGGCGCCGTCGACCTGCTCCATCGTGTCGATCAGGCGCTCGAGCGGCTCGAACCGCCGGCGCAGGACGAAGCCGTTCACCAGGACGGTCGCGAGCAGCGCGGCGACGAGCAGCAGCGAGCGGCGGTGCTCGGCGACGCCGTGGCCCCCCCAGTCGACCGCGAGGCTCGCGGTCAGCACGGTGGCGCCGATCAGCGCGGCGTTCACGCCGAGCACCTGGGCGAGCAGGGACGGACGCGTCAGGCGCGCGGAGCGTCGCTGGGGGAGTCGGAGTGCGTGCATTGGGGTCTGGACCCCATATCGGCCGATCGCGCAGCGTCCGATACCCCCTGTGCATCCCCCTAGGACCACCGGGCGCTCCGGATCTTTCCCCCTTTGATCTGCGCTTGGCCTCCAACAGGGCGAAGGCGCCTTCCCGGCAGCGGGGGAGGCGCCTTTCGCCGTTCCAGGGCCCCTTTCCGGGATCGCGGCGGACTCGGATCGATCCGCTATCCTTTGTGAAGTGCCGAAAGCTGATCCAGAACAGGTGATTTACCGATGAGCGTGTCCGGAAGCGAGCATCTGCGCCGCCTGAGGGCGGAGATCTCGGAGGTCGACCCGTCCGAGGTCGCCCAACTGATCGGCGAGGGCGTGACCGTCATCGACGTGCGCGAGAGCGAGGAGCTCGCCTCCGGCAGGCTGCCGGGCGCGATCCACGTCCCGCGCGGCTACCTCGAGCAGCGCATCGACGGCGTCGTCCCGGACCGCTCGCAGCGCGTGATCCTCTACTGCGCCGCGGGCAACCGCTCCGTGTTCGCCGCCAACACGCTGCAGCGCGACCTGGGTTACGAGCACGTCGAGTCGATGACCGGCGGGATCACGCTGTGGAAGGACCGCGGCTACGAGGTCGAGGTGCCGCGCAGCTTCACACCCGAGCAGCGCGAGCGCTACAGCCGCCACCTGCTCGTCCCCGAGGTCGGGATCGACGGCCAGCAGAAGCTGCTCGACGCCAGGGTCCTGCTGCTCGGCGCCGGCGGCCTCGGGTCGCCGACGGCCCTGTATCTCGCCGCGGCCGGCGTCGGCACCCTGGGCATCGTCGACGACGACGTCGTGGACCTCTCCAACCTGCAGCGCCAGGTCATCCACAGCACCTCGCGCATCGGCGTGTCGAAGGTCGACTCGGCGGCGGAGGTCATCAACGACCTCAACCCGGACGTCGAGGTCGTGAAGTACAGGACGCGCCTGGACGCCTCGAACATCATGGAGATCATCGAGGGCTGGGACATCATCGTCGACGGCGTCGACAACTTCCCGACCCGCTACCTGCTCAACGACGCGACGGTCCGCCTGAAGATCCCGGTCGTCTCCGCCGCGATCCTCGGCTTCGAGGGCCAGCTCAGCGTCTTCAAGCCCTATGAGGGCCCGTGCTACCGCTGCCTCTTCCGCCAGCCGCCGCCCGCGGAGCTCGCGCCGTCGTGCGGCGCCAACGGTGTCCTCGGCGTGCTCCCGGGGACGATGGGGCTGCTACAGGCGACGGAGGTCATCAAGCTCATCATCGGTGCCGGCGACCCGCTGATCGGCCGCCTGCTGATGTATGACGCGCTCGCCGCCGAGGTCACGGAGCTGAAGGTGCGCCGCGACCCCGAGTGCCCGATCTGCTCGCGCGAGCCGGACGAGATCTCCGACGAGGAGCTCGGCGTCTTCCCCGACTACGAGGCGTTCTGCGCCGCCGCCGGATAGGGTCCGCCGCCATGGCCACGATCCGTATCCCACCGGTCCTGCGCCCCTCCGTCGGCGGGGAGCGCGAGGTGAGCGCCGACGGCGCGAACGTCGGCGACGTCCTGCGCAACCTCGCGACGGCGCATCCGGAGACGAGCTCGCAGCTGTTCGGGACGGACGGTGACCTGAACCGCTACGTCAACGTCTACCTCAACGACGAGGACGTCCGCGTCCTCGACGGCCTCGAGACACCCGTAGGCGAGTCCGACTCGCTCGTGATCCTGCCGGCGATGGCCGGCGGGAGCTGAGCGTCGCCGCCCCGCGCGAGCCCGCCGCCCGCCTGCGTGGGGTCGCCGGCTCGCCGGTCCGCGACATCCTGGCGCTCACCGAGCAGCCGGGGTTCATCTCGTTCGCGGGCGGCCTCCCGGCGCCCGAGCTGTTCGACGTCGCGGGGCTGCGCGCCGCCTATGACCGCGTCCTGAGCGGAGCGGACGCGCCTCGCGCGCTGCAGTACTCCACGACGGAGGGCGACCCGCGCCTGCGCGGGCAGATCGCCGGCCTGCTGGAGGCGCGCGGCCTGCGCACGGAGCCCGGCGACGTCCTCGTCACGAGCGGCTCCCAGCAGGCGCTCACGCTGATCGCGACGGTCCTGCTCGAGCCGGGCGACGTCGTGCTCGTCGAGGAGCCCTCCTACCTCGCGGCGCTGCAGTGCTTCGCGCTCGCCGGCGCGCGCGTGGTGCCGGTCGCCTGTGACGAGGACGGCATCGTGCCGGAGGCGCTCGACGCGACGGCCGCCGCCGAGCGACCCGTCGCGCTCTACCTGATCCCGAACTTCCAGAACCCGACGGGGCGCACGCTGCCGGCCGCGCGCCGCGTCGCCGTGGCGGAGATCGCCGCGCGCCGCGGCCTGTGGCTGATCGAGGACGACCCGTACGGCGCGCTGCGCTTCGAGGGCGACGCCGAAGGTCCGATCGCCGCGCTGGGCCCCGCCGCGGACCGCACGCTCGCGCTCTCGACACTCTCGAAGATCGCCGCGCCGGGCCTGCGGATCGGCTGGGTCCGCACGCCGGCGGCGCTGCGCCGCGGGCTCGTCGTCGCCAAGCAGGCGGCCGACCTGCACTCCTCGACCATCGACCAGGCCGCAGCCGCCGCGTGGCTCGCCGATGTCGACCTCGGCGCCCGGATCGCCGGGCTGTGCGAGGTCTATCGCGAGCGGCGCGACGCCCTGCTCGGCGGGCTGGCCGGGGCGCTCCCGCCGGGGAGCACCTGGAACCGCCCGGCCGGCGGGATGTTCGTCTGGGCGCGGCTGCCCCAGGGCCACGACGCGCAGGAGCTGCTCGCGCGCGCGATCGAGCAGCGCGTGGCGTTCGTCCCGGGCGCCCCGTTCTTCGCCGGAACGCCGGATTCCCGTGCGTTGCGCCTGTCGTTCACGACGCATCCGCCGCAGGAGATCCGCAGCGGCCTGGAGCGCCTGCGCGCGAGCTGGTGATCAGCGTCCCGGGCGAGTCCCGCCGCTCGCTATATTTCGGAAAGCCATGGCCTATCCGCCGCTGGAGACACGCCCCTGCGGGGGGCGGTACACCGACATCGTCGAGGCGATCGGCAACACGCCGCTCGTCGAGCTGCGGCGCCTCTCGCCCAAGCCCGGCGTACGGATCTGGGCCAAGCTCGAGAGCCGCAACCCGACCGGCTCGGTGAAGGATCGCGTCGCGAAGGCGCTGATCGAGGACGCCGAGGAGAAGGGCCTCATCCGGCCCGGGCAGACGATCCTCGAGCCGACCTCCGGCAACACCGGCATCGCGCTCGGGATGATCTGCTCGCGCAAGGGCTACAAGCTCAAGGTCGTGATGCCGGACAACGTCACGCCCGAGCGCACCCAGCTGCTGAAGATGTACGGCGCCGAGATCGTCTACTCCCCGGGCGACCAGGGCTCGAACGGGGCCGTCGCGATGGCGCTCGACATGGCCGCCGCCGACCCCTCGTACTACATGCCCTACCAGTACGGGAACGAGGCCAACCCGCGCGCCCACTACGAGGGCACCGCGCGGGAGATCCTGCTCGAGCTCGAGGGCCGGGTCGACGCGTTCGTCGCGGGTCTGGGCACCGGCGGCACGCTGATGGGGCACGCACGCCGGTTCAAGGAGGAGCTCGGCGATCGCGTGAAGATCGTCGCCGCCGAGCCGATGCAGGGCGAGCCCGTGCAGGGCCTGCGTTCGCTCGACGACGGCTTCATCCCGCCGATCATCGATCTCTCGCTGCTCGACCGCAAGATCTTCGTGACGAACCGCGACGCGATCCTCTGGACGCGCAGGCTGCTCGACGAGGAGGGGCTGTTCGCCGGCGTCTCGTCCGGGGCGATCGCGCGCGTCGCCGTGCGCATCGCGAACGAGATGGACGAGGGCAACGTCGTCTTCATCGTCTGCGACGACGGCTGGAAGTACCTGTCCAGCGGGATCTACACGCTGCCCGTCGACGAGATCGAGGATCTCGAGTCGACGCTGTGGTGGTAGTCCATCCGCTGAACCGTCGCCCCACGCCCGCCGAACCCGTACCCTGTGGTCATGCCCAGCATCGGCCCCATGGAACTCGTCGTCGTGCTCATCATCGCGCTCGTCGTCCTCGGCCCGAAGAAGCTGCCCGAGGTCGGGCGCTCCGTCGGCAAGGGGATGCGCGAGTTCAAGGAGTCGCTGAGCGGCGATCACGACGACCGCGACGAGGCAATCGAGAAGCCCGTCCTGCAGGCGAAGTCGGACGACTCCACCGTCGCCTGACCCGCCACTCGAAGCACTAGTCTCGGCGGCGATGCGCATCTCCGCCGAGCTTCTCTCGATCATCGTCGACCACGCCCGCCGCGAGCACCCGAACGAGTGCTGCGGCCTCATCGGAGTGCGTGACGGCGTCGCCGTCAGCGTCCACCCGGCGGAGAACACCGCCGCGAGCCCGATGCGCTTCGCCGTCGATGGCCTCGAGGTGTACCGCCTGATCACGGAGATCGAGGATCGCGGCGAGCAGCACGGCGGGATCTACCACTCGCACACGCGCTCCGAGCCGTTTCCCTCGCAGACGGATCTGAACTTCGCGCAACACTGGCCGGGGGTCGAATGGCTGATCGTCGGGCTCGCCGACGGCGCCGACGCCGAGCCGGACGTCCGCAGCTTCGAGATCACCGACGGCCGGATCGTCGACGCGGGGGTCGGGGTCGCCGGCGATGGATGACGACGAGCTGCTCGTCTGCCCCCGCTGCGCCACGATGCACGGCCTGGACGAGCGCTTCTGCCCCGATTGCGGCATGCCGCTGACCTATCAGAGCCCCGCCCGCGACGAGGCGACCGAGCGCCAGGCCCGCGCCCGCAAGATCAAGCCGCAGTACACCGAGGGCGACCTCGTCAGGGTCGCCACCGGCCGCAACCAGGCCGAGGCCGACTTCATCTCGAACCTGCTGCTCGAGGAGGGCGTGCCGAGCCTCGTGCGCCGCTCGCGCGGGTTCGACGTCCCCGACATGCTCGCCGCCGGGCCGCGTGACGTGCTGGTGCCGCTCTCGGGCGAGGCGACCGCCCGCGAGGTCCTGCTCCAGGTCGAGCTGCACGACAGCTCCGCAAGCTCGCCTGGGCCGCGGCCCGCGAAGCTGTTCGCCGGCCTGCTCGCCGGCGTCGCGCTCGTCGGCCTGATCGTCTGGGTCGGTTCGCTGGTCTCGAGCTGATCCCGCCGCCTCAGGCGCTCGCCATGCGCGCCAGGTGGGCGCGCCACGCGCCCGCACTGTGGACGATGCTGCGCCCGCGGAACGCATGCTCGAGCAGCCGCCGCGGGTCGCGCAGCTCGGCGATGGCGAGGGCGGCCGCGGCCGTCTCGCCCTCCTCGCGCACGAGCAGGTCGAGCACGGAGCCGCCGAGCAGCTGCGCGTCCCGGATCCCGGGCGGGAAGCTCGGCTCGCCGCCCTCGCGCAGGCGCCGTCCGATCGCCGGGCGGGCATGCGCGGTCTGCCCGGAGAACCACTGTCCGGCGCCGGCCGACAGCCAGGCCCAGCGTGCGTACCGCACGGCGGTGGCGGGCCGGAACGGCGGTGGCAGCCCCGGGTTCGCGCGGCCGACGACGAGCTGGGCGTAGAGCGCCGAGGGGGTCAGCTCCAGCATCTCGCGCGAGCCGGGCACGTTGGACGCGCGCGCGGCGAGCAGCCGCGGGGCGAGCACGTGGACCTCCCGCGTGGTGAACCAGCCCGCGACGTACCGGCGGGCGGCCGGCGTCGTCAGATGGCGCAGCAGCCCGGCAGCCGGCTGGGCGAGCGTGAGCTGGCCGGCGCTGGGGTGCAGGACGACGGCGACGTGATCGGGCAGCGGTGCGAACCACCGCTCGAGGCGCTCGCGGGTCGCCTCGAGCTGCTCCAGCACGCCGACGACGGCGCTCTCGTCGCGCGCGTCGTGGCGCGCCTGGAAGTTCGGCGAGGCGGTCTCCTGCCAGGACATCGGGGATCAGCCGGCCGCGGCGTCGCGCTCGTAGGCGAGCTCGGTGCGCACGCCGCGCGCCGCCAGGACGGCGTCGGCCGCCGCGAGGTCGGCGGCGCCCGCGACCGCCGCCGCCAGGCGGGCCGCGGAGACGATCGCGCGCTCGGGGTCCAGCCAGTGCACCAGGCCGCCGTCCGCGGTCAGCTCCACCGTCCGGCGGCCGCCGCGGATGGGGACCGGGCCGACCTGACCACGCGCGCAGCGCGCCGCCATCGCGCTGGCCTCGGTCGGGATGCGTGCGGCCGCCGCCTCGATGCGGGTGACGACGTCAGGGGCGAGGGCGTCGGTCCCCAGGCCCCCGCCGGCCTCCTGCACCTCGGCGACGCGCTCCAGCACCTCCGCCGGGGTGAGCTCACCGTCGCAGCCGGCCCCGAAGACCGCGGCGATGACACCGATCCCGGTGGCCGCGATCGCGGGCGCGGCGGCGAGCAGCACCGCATCGGCGAGCGGGCTCGCGAGTCCCGGCTCGTCCCCGTGCGCGAGGACGTCGCCGCCGACGTCGAGCAGGACGACGAGATCGCAGCCGAGATGCCGGGCCGCCCGGGCGATCCCGGCGCCGCAGACGGCGGAGCCGGGGTTGGGGTCGATCAGCACGGTGGGGCGGCCGAGGAAGCCGGCCATGCCGCTCTCCGCGAACAGGAAGCCGCCGGGGCCCGATGTGGTGGGCCCGGCGAGCGCGGCGGCGGGATGCAGGCGCTCGGCCTGCACGACCTCGTCGAGGCGGCGCGGGCCCGGGAGCGGGTCGATCGGGCGGCGCTCCCAGGTGAGGCCGCCGAGCTCGGCCCTGGTGCCGAGCCGCTCGGCGATTCCCGCGGCGGCGAGCGCGCCGACCACGTCGCCGCCACCGCCGATGCCGATCACCAGGACGCCGGAGGCGTCAGCGATCAGTCGCTCGGCGGTGGGGGAGATGGACGTCAGGCCAGCGCGGGGACGCGCCCGGAGACGATCGCCTCGATCTCCTCCTGGACGCGGCCGAATTCGTCGTCGGAGAGGACCGGCGTGCCCTCGAACGGGAGGTCACGGGCGATCTCCAGCCACGAGCGACAGCCGCCGTAGTCGCCGCGCACACGAACCGTGACGGGTCGCGGGATGCGGTACGCACGCAGCAGCACGACGTGCAGCGGGTGGCGGGGCTTCCAGCTGAGGCGCTTCTCGGCGTAGTCCGTCGTCCAGACGTAGAACGGGGACAGATCGTGGACCACGCGCGGGTCGGTCACGGTGTAGTGCCCGGCCACCTCGGCCCAGGCACGGACCCGGACGCGGTCGGGCTGCGGGATCCCGCCGTCGCGCGTGAGCGCGTGGATCGGCGGATCGCCGTCCGGCCAGACGCCCTCTTCGAGCGCGCGGCGCAGCTCCGGCATGTGGGCCTCACGAACGACGTCGTTGCGCTGGTGATCGAACGTCGGATACAGGAAGAAGCGGTCATGCTCGAGCTCGAAGTGCTTGTTCTCCTCACGGATGCCCCCCTTGCGGAGGGTGAGGAGCTGCTCTCCTTCGGCGAGCGCGCGGACCGTGACCGCCCACTCCTTCAAGGCAATTGGCATAGGTTCCGAAACTGGTAGACGACAGAAAACGATCCCGCGCCGAGTCCGGTTGAGGCCGGCCGCGACGACGGGATGCAGGCATTCTGGCAAACGCACTGGGAATCCCAAAACATCCCTGCAAATCGCCGTAGTCCGCCGCGACGCGCACCGTGAAAAACCCCAGTCGCCATCGGGGTTTTCCCGTGACGGGGGAAGCATGGCGCAGGCGCTCGTGTGCGCGATCGCACAGACCGGCGGCGGCCGTTGCGGGACGGCTCAGGCGAGGGCGCTGCGCTCGCTGCGGCGCGTGTCGCGGCGCAGCTCGAGCTGGACGGCGATGCCGATGTCGAGCTGGCCGCTCGACCCGCCGGCGTTGCGATGCTCGGTGAGCAGGTCCTCGAGGTGGAAGCGCCCGATCAGCGCGTCGCACTCGAGGCAGCCGTTCGCGATGTAGCCGCCCTCGACGCCGGGGCTGTCGCGATGGCGCAGCTCGCCGACGCCGCGACGCGCGAGCGTCGTGCGGTCCAGCAGGCTGAGCAGCGCGTCATCGATCTGCTCGAGGGCGATGAACCCGCTGCCGTCCGTCGTGTACTCGGGCTCGACAAGGACGCCGACGATCGCCCGCACCTTCTGCCGGCAGCACCAGCAGGTGTCGGTGACGGCGGCCACGCGCGCTCGCGCGATCAGGCCGCCCTGGGCGTGATCGACGGGTGCCGTCGTCTGCGCCGCGGCCTCGCGACGGCTGCGCAGACGGTCCTCGAACGAGATGACCGAGGCGCCGAGCGCGGGAACCGAGTGGGGGGACTGACCGAAGGGCATAACGAACCTGGGCCTTTTTACGGCCGTTTGGAGTCATTCCCGCGCCACGCGCGCATTTGCGCACGTTGTGGCGTCAAACCTGCACAGGGGCTGCGGCTTTTCGTCCAGGAATCGGTCATCTGGCTGGACACTTGCGGCGCGCTCAGCGGTCGCTCCGCGACGCCGAGCGGCCCGCTGGACCGGTCGCCCGGCGGGCGCCCGCGCCGCCGGAAGACTCAGAGGCGCACGCCCGCGAACCCCTCGACGCTCTCCACCAGGGCGGCGTAGTCGTCGTCCGCGAAGCCTCGTCCGACCGTCGCCGCGAGCACCTCGCGCGCCTGTGCGGCGGCAGGGAACGGTGCGCCGGCGGCGCCCACCGCGTCCAGGCAGTGCTGCACGTCCTTGAGCATGTGCGCGGTCTTGAACAGCAGCGGATAGTCGTGCGCGAGCATCGGCCCCGCCTTGAGGCTCAGGACGGCCGACCCGCCCGAGCCTGCGCCCATCACCTCCACGAGGCGGTCGAGGTCGACGCCGACCGCGCGCCCGGCGACGAGTGCCTGGGCCGCGGTCACGGCGTTCGCCGCGGCGACGGCGTTGTTCAGGACCTTGACGAGCTGGCCGTGGCCGACGGGGCCGACGTGCACGATCGTCCGGCCCATCGCCTCGAACAGCGGCATCGCCCGTGTGACATCCGCGGCGGCTCCGCCGGCCATGATCGTGAGCGTTCCGGACTCGGCGGCCGGGGAGGAGCCGGTCACCGGCGCGTCGACGAACGCGAGGCCGCGCTCGGCCAGGCGCTCGCCCAGCCGCTGCGCGGTCGCCGGGGCGATCGTCGACATGTCGACGACGAGTGCGCCCGCGGGAGCGGCGGTCGCGGCGCCGTCGGGACCGAGCAACACCGCCTCGACCTGCGGGCCGTCGACGACCATCGTGATCAGCGCCTCGGCGTCGCGTGCCGCCTCGGCGGGCGTGGCGGAGACCCGCGCGCCGTGCTCGGCGGCCCAGGCGTCGGCCGTCGACCGCGTGCGGTTCCACACGGTGACCTCGTGGCCGGCCCGGACGAGGTGGTCGGCCATGCGGGAACCCATGATCCCCAGGCCCATGAAGGCGACGCGCATACGTCGATCCTAGAAAGCCGCCGCGAGCAGCGGCCGGCCGGCGGCCTCAGCCGTCGAGCCCGAGGCGGTGCGCGACTGCCGCCGCCTCGGTCCGGCTGCGGACCTCGAGCTTGGCGAGGATGCGTGACACGTGCACGCTGGCGGTCTTCTCGGCCATGTACAGCTGCGCGCCGATCTCCCGGTTCGTCGCGCCGGCGGCGACGAGCGCGAGGACCTGGCGCTCACGCGGCGTGAGGCCGAATGGATCGTCGCCGGCGCCGTTCAGCGGCGCAGGCGCCGGGTGCGCGCCGTCCTCTCCCGTCGCCTGGCGCAGCCGCGCGCGGGCGGCGAGCCCGTCCGCCTCGGCCGCGAGCCAGCAGGCGCCGAGCGCGTCGGCTGCGGCGCGAACCTCGCCGACCGCCTCGGCGGCGCGCTCACGCTCGCCCTGCGCCGCGAGCGCCTCGGCGCGCCGCAGGCCGGCGAGCGCCGCGGGGTAGGGACGATGCAGCTCCAGGAATGTCGCGCATGTGGCGCCATAGCGCTGCTCGTCTGCAGCGCCGCGGGCGCGCGCCACCTCGGCGGCGGTCGCCACCGCACGAGCATGCTCGACCGGCCGCCAGCCGTCGACGCACGCCTCGGCGCGTGCCAGGTAGGCCTCGGCGCGCCCGATCGCAAGGCGCTCGGCCTCCGGGTCGCCCAGATCGCGGGCGCGCTGTGCGGCGTCGGCCTCGATCGCGGCGCCGCCCTCGGCGAGCTTGGAGACGCGGGGCAGGTCCTCGGAGCAGAACTCGATGGCGTCGAGTGCGTCGTCGATCGCCGCGCGGGCGCCTGCGAGGTCGCCGCAGCGGCGCTCGAGCTCGCCCCGCAGGGTGCCGAACCAGCCGATGAACTGCGGCTCGCGGGAACCCGCGACGAGCTCGGCGATCCGCTCCAGGCGGGCGCGGACGGCGTCGTGGTCGCCGCCTGCGAGCTGCATCTCGGCGCGGCGGAGCTCCGCGAAGGCGAACGTCATGCCGTGGCGGCGCTGGTCCTCCGGCGGCATCGTCGTGCGCGCCGCGTCCCAGTCGCCGAGATCCCACTGGATCTCGGACAGCGTCATGTGCAGCCAGTCGCACGAGCGTTCGCCGAGCGTGATGCGGTCGCGGCCCTCGAGCGCGATCTCCATCGCCTCGTCCGAGCGGCCGATCAGGTGCAGTGAGTCGGCGAGGTTCACGTACCCGCTCACGCGGTCCCACTCGTCTGTGGCGTCTGTCAGCGCGGTGCGCAGGCTGCTGACGCCCTCCTCGACCGCTCCGCCGGAGATCAGGGCGATGCCGAGTGAGTTGAGCGCGCTGTTGCGCGGCGCCGCGGCGCCGGCCCGCGCTGCGGCGTCGAGCGCCTCGCGGGCGATCTCGACCGTCTCGCGATAGCGCCCCTGGAGCATGCACGCCTTCGCCTGCCAGGCGAGCACGCGTGCTCGCTCGGCGCTCTCGTCGCCGTCGGGGATCAGCGCTACGGCGCGCGCGATCGTCGCCCGCGCCTCCTCCGCCCGCCCGAGCGACCAGAACGCCTTGGAGAGCCGGTCGAGCACGCCGACTGCGCGGTGGGGCTCGGCCGCCTCGTCGATCTCGTCGAGGGCCTGCTGCAGGAACGCCACACCGCGGACGTACTCGCCGTCGTTGACGAGCGCGCCGCCCGCCCGTGCGAGGAGCTTGACGTGGTCGGCGCCGGTGAGGTCGCAGGCGCCGGGAACGCGCGGCCAGAGGTCCAGCGCGCGCTCGAGCTGGGCCGCCGCCTCGCCGTAGGCGTGGACGTGCTCGGCCGCGTCGGCGGCACGGACCGACGCGGCGAGCGCGAGGTCCTGGCAGCCGGCGGACAGATAGTGGTGGGCGATGCCGGCGCGCAGCAGCGCCTCGCCGCCGCCCGTGCCCGCCTGCTGCTCCAGCGCGCGCGCCAGCGCCAGGTGCAGCTCGGCGTGCTCACCGGGCAGCAGATCGTCGTGCACGACCTCGCGCAGCAGGGCGTGGCGGAAGCGGTAGCGGCCACGCTCGTCGGCACGGATGATGTTCGCCTCCGCAGCCTCGCGCAGCGCCGCGCGCAGGGTCGGTCCGTCGAGGCCGCTGGCCTCGGCGAGCACGTCGTGGTCGACCATCCGCCCGGCTGAGAGGAGCCGCAGCACGTCCTGCGCCGGCTCACTGAGACGCTCGATGCGGACCATCAGCGCGTCGCGCAGCGTCGTCGGGAGGGCGCTGCGGCCGTCGAGGCCGGCAGCCAGCAGCTCCTCGGTGAAGAGCGGGTTGCCCTCGGTGCGCTCGAAGAGCCGTTCGGCGAGCCCGGCGTCGGCCGGCGCGCCGAGGATGTCGCGCAGCTGCTCGGCGAGCTCGCCCCGCGTGAAGCGCACGAGCTCGATCCGGCGTGCGCGCGGGTCGCGCTCGAGCTCGGCGAGCAGCGGGCGCAGCGGATGGCGGCGGTGCAGCTCGTCGGAGCGGTAGGTGGCGACGACGAGCACCCGCTGGGCCCAGAGACTGCGGCCGAGGAAGACGAGGAATGCGCGCGTCGACCGGTCGGCCCAGTGGATGTCCTCGAGGACGAGGGTCAGCGGCGCGTCCGTGCCCAGGCGGTCCAGCAGCGTCAGCAGGGCCTCGAAGAGGCGCGCCTGCGCCTGCGAGCTGTCCGTGGCGCGGGCATCGGGCTCGTCGGGGGATGGTGCGCCGGCGCCGAGCTCCGGCAGCAGCGTGGCGAGCTCCGCGCGCGTGGCCGGGGGGAGCTCTGCGAGGACCGCGTCCCCCTCGCGTGCCAGTGAGCGCAGAACCGCGACGATGGGGGCGTAGGGGAGTTCCTCGGTGCCGAGCTCCACGCAGTCGCCGATCTCCACGCGCGCGCCGGTCGCGATGGCGCGTGCGCTCAGCTCCGCGAGCAGGCGCGACTTGCCGACGCCGGACTCGCCGGCGACGAATGTCAGGGAGGGCCGGCCGTCGGCCGCGTCCGCGAGCGCCGCCTCGAGCTCGGCGAGCTCGACGTCGCGCCCGATCAGCCGGCTGCTCGTCATCCGTGTCGCCACGGACGCAGTATCGCGCGCCGGTCTCTCGCGCTCGCGGAGCGCCGCGGCGGGGCCCGCCGGGACACTCATGCCGCGGCCCGGCGCCCGCCCGAGACGTGCCGCAGCGCGCCGCCCAGACGCGACCGTCGCGGCAGCTCGCCGCGCAGCAGCGCGGCGCGGCGCTCGGCCAGGTCGACGAGGCCGGCGGTGCGCTGGAACGGGTCGGCGATGGCCTCGCCGCCGGCCACGGGGACCGCGGCGACGATGCGCTCGTCGAGCTCGACGACGAGCACGTCCCCGCGGGGGATCGGGGCCTCGTCGAGCGCGGCGAGGTGGGCGACGGCGGCGCCGTCCTGCGGCCGCGCGCGGCGCAGGACGACGCGGCCGGCGTCGCGCAGCGACGCGCGCTCGTCGCGCAGGCGCGGCAGCGGGGCGGCGGACGCGTCACGGAGCTCGTGGTCGCGGGTCGTGGCGAGGTGGGTGGTCAGGGTCTGCATGGCGCTGCTCCTCGGTGCCGTTGGATGGGACGACATCGATGGTGAGCTACGCCGCGACCGCGCACATCGGGCGAATGGTGCCGGTCTGCGCGGCCGATGCCTTACCTGCTGGGGAAGACCCCTTACCTGTCCTGCGGTGGTCCGGGCACAGCGCCGAATCCGCCTCCGCCGGGGGTCTCCAGGCGCAGCCGATCGCCGGCCTGCAGCGTCCCGGAGATCTTCGCGGGCAGCTCGGACCCGTTGAGCAGGTTGCGCCCGGCCGCACCCGGCGCGCCCCCGGCGGCGCCGTGCGGGCGGTGCCGGCGGCGTTCGGTGATCAGCGAGTACTCCATCGCGGTCAGCGCCTCGAGGTCGCGGATCACGCCGTCGCCGCCGCGGTGCAGGCCGGCGCCGCCCGAACCGCGGCGCAGGGCGTACTCGCGCACGAGCAGCGGGAATTCGAGCTCGAGCGCCTCCACGGGCGTGTTCAGCGTGTTCGACATCGCGACGTGCACGCCCGAGGGCCCGTCCGCGTCGGCGCAGGCGCCCTGGCCGCCGCCGAGCGTCTCGTAGTAGGAGAACGCGCTGTCGCCGAGCGTGAGGTTGTTCATCGTGCCCTGACCGAGCGCCTGGCCGAACGCGCTCAGCACGAGGTCGGCGACGCGGCTCGAGGTCTCGACGTTGCCGGCGGCGACCGCGGCGGGCGCCCGCGCGTGCAGCAGCGTGCCCTTCGGCGCGATCACGGTCAGCGGCCGGGCGGCGCCGGCGTTCGCCGGGATGTCCGGGTCGGTCAGCACGCGCAGCGCGAACAGGCAGGCCGAGAACGTGACGGCGAGCGGGCAGTTGAGGTTGCCGGGATGCTGGGGCGCGCTGCCGCTGAAGTCGAGGACGAGCTCGTCGCCGCGGACGGTGGCCAGGAGCTGCAGCTCGAGGTCGCCCTCGCGCGCCTCCAGGACGTCGTGCGCGCGATGCTCGCCGTCGGGCAGGGCCGCCACGCACGCTCGCGTGCGCCGCTCCGCGTAGTCGAGCACGGCCGAGGTCGCGGCGCCCAGAGCCCCCGCGCCGATGCGCTCGGAGAGCTCCAGCAGCCGCGTCACGCCCGTCGCGTTCGCGGCGAGCTGCGCGCGCAGATCCGCGCGGCGCTCGTCCGGCTGGCGCATGCGGCCGGCGAGCGCGTCGATCAGGTCCGCGTCGAGGACCGAGGGCGGGATCACCACGCCCTCCTCCTCGAGGGTCGTCGAGTCCGCCGGCATCGACCCCGGCAGGCGGCCGCCGACGTCCGCGTGATGGGCGCGGCTGGCGGCGAAGCCCAGCAGCTCGCCGTCGCGGAACGCCGGCGTGACGACCGTGATGTCCGGCAGGTGGGTGCCCCCGGCGAACGGGTCGTTGAGCACCCAGGGGACGCCGGGACGCTGTTCGTGCGCCGCGACGGCGGAGACGGCGGCCGGCATCGCGCCGAGGTGCACCGGGATGTGCTCGGCCTGCATGATCATCCGTGCCCGTGCGTCGAAGAGCGCGGTCGAGCAGTCGCGCCGCTCCTTGATGTTCGCCGAGTGCGACGAGCGCACGAGCACTGCGCCCATCTCCTCGCAGGCGGCGCGCAGCGCGCCGCTGACGACCTGCAGCGAGATCGGGTCCAGGCCGCTCATGCGTCGCGCTCCAGGACGAGCGTGCCCGTGGCGTCGGTGGCGCCGCTCCAGCCGGCGGGCACCGCCACCGTCGTCTCGGCGAGATGCAGCACGGCCGGGCCGGTGACGCGCAGCGGCTCCTGCGCCGGGTCCGCGAGGTCCACCGCATCGCCCGGGGCGACCGCGGCGACGCGCAGGGTCACCACCTCGATCTCGCCGTCCGGCTCGCGCCAGCCGTAGCGCTGCTCGTGGTCGGCCTCGAACGCCGCGCGCACGTCGCCGGCGGTGTGCAGCCCGGGTCCGTCGACGGTCAGCTCGTGGGACTGGCCGCGGTAGCGCACGTCGTAGGCGACAAGGGGGAGGGCGGCGGCCCCGGAACACAGGATCGCGCGCCCCTCCTCCAGCAGCGCGCCGCGCGCAGCGGCGAGCGCCGCGTCGGTCAGCGCCGCGCCGGCGAGCAGAACCGAGCGCTGGCGCGTCGCGCGCCGGTCCGCCGCGGCGAGCCCGAGCGCGCTGAGGACGCCGGAGGCGCGCGGCACGAGGATCCTGCGCATGCCCAGCTCGTCGGCGATCGCGGCCGCGTGCAGCGGGCCGGCGCCGCCGAAGGCGAGCAGCGCGAAGTCGCGCGGGTCGATCCCGCGCTCAATCGTCATGACGCGCAGTGCGCGGACCATCTCGGCGTTCGCGACGCGCAGGATGCCCGCGGCGCAGGCGTCCGGCTGCAGGCCGAGCTCGCCCGCCAGGCGCGCGACGGCGTCGTGCGCGGCGCCGGCGTCGAGCCGCAGCCCGCCGGCGAGCGGGCGCTCCGCCGACAGCGTCCCAAGGACGACGTGCGCGTCGGTGACGGTGGGTTCGGCCCCGCCGCGCCCGTAGGCGGCGGGGCCGGGGACGGCGCCGGCCGAGCGCGGCCCGACGCGCAGCGCCCCGCCCGCGTCGCGCCAGCCGATCGAGCCGCCGCCGGCGCCGACGGTGTGGATGTCGACCATCGCCAGCGCGACCGGGCGTCCGGCGATCTCGCGTCCCGCGCTCTCGCGCACGCGCCCGTCCTGCACGACGCAGACGTCGCAGGAGGTGCCGCCCATGTCGAAGCACAGCAGGTCGGGCTCGTGGCAGGCGCGCGCGATCAGCGCCGCGGCGGCCGCGCCGCCGGCCGGCCCGGAGAGCACGGTCAGGACGGCGTGGTCGGCGGCGGTCGCCGCGTCGACGAGCCCGCCGCTGGACTGCATGACCTGCGGGGCCGGGAGCCCCGCGCCGGTGGTCCGGCCCAGGAGGCGGCGCAGGTAGGCGCCGAGCAGTGGCGTCAGCGCGGCGTCGAGCTCCGTCGTCGCCGCGCGCTCGTACTCGCGGAACGTGCCGACGACCTCGTGCGAGAGGGCGACCGGGACGTCGTCGCCGAGCTCGGCGCGCAGCGCCTCGCGCAGCAGCAGCTCGTGCGCCGGGTCACGCCAGGCGTGCAGCAGGCAGACGGCGACCGCCTCCGGGCCGCAGGCGGCGACCGCCCGCGCGAGCGCCGCGGCCCGCGCGGGCTCCAACGCGCGCAGCGTCCCGGTCGGGCCCATCCGCTCGGGCGCCGCGAACCGTCGCTCCGCGGGCGTGATCGGCGCCGGGCGCGCCGCGCACAGGCGATAGAGCTCGGGGCGCGTCTGGCGCGCGAGCTCGATGACGTCGGTGAAGCCGTCGGTCGCCACGAACGCCGTTCGTGCCGTGTCGCCCTCGAGCAGCGCGTTCGTCGCCACCGTCATGCCGTGCGCCAGCGCGCGCACGTCCGCTGCCGTCACGCCGGCCGCCGCGAGTGCGCCCTCGACGGCCGCCATCACGCCGAGCGACTGGTCATCGGGCGTCGTGGGGGCCTTCGCCGTGACGACGCGCCCGCCGCCGACGAGGACGGCGTCGGTGTACGTCCCGCCGACGTCGACCCCGAGCAGCATGCGCGGCACGCTACCGGCGCGGGCCACCGCGGCACTACGATCGGCCGATGGAGCCGACCGACGCCCTGCTCCCGCCGGCCGACGTCGCCCGGCTGCGCGAGCGCGCGCCGGTGCTCGCGCAGCTCGGATCACTGGCCGGGGAGGCGGACGCGGACCCGGCGGCGCTCGCCGTCCTCGACGAGCTCGCGGTGCGCCTTGCGGACACCTACCCCTACCACGACTGGCACTACGCGGGCCAGATGCTCAAGCCGCCGCATCCGGTGGCCTGGGCCGCCTACGCGCTCGCGATGCTGCTCAACCCGAACAACCACGCGCTCGACGGCGGGCCGGCGACGGCGCGCATGGAGCGCGAGGTCGTCGCGCAGCTGGCGCGGCTGCTGCTCGGCCGCGAGCAGCACCTGGGCCACCTCACTTCGAGCGGGACGATCGCGAACCTCGAGGCGCTCTTCGTCGCTCGCGAGGAGCGCCCGGGCACGAGGGTCCTGTCCGGTGCGGCGGCGCACTACACGCACGCCCGCATGTGCGGTGTGCTCGGCGTCGAGCACACCGCCGTGGCGCAGGACGCGGCCGGCCGGATGGACCTCGACGCGCTCGCGGTCGAGCTGCGTCGCGGTGGCGTCGGCACCGTCGTGGCGACGGTGGGCACGACGAGCCTCGGCGCGCTCGATCCGCTCGGCGCGATCGCCGACCTGTGCGCCGAGCATGATGTGCGCCTGCACGTCGACACGGCCTACGGCGGCTTCTTCACGCTGCTCGCCGACGGCGCGGCGCCGGGGGTCGAGGCCGCCCCGTTCGCAGCGATCGCGCGCGCCGATTCGGTCGTGATCGACCCCCACAAGCACGGACTGCAGCCCTACGGCTGCGGCTGCGTCCTCTTCGCCGACCCCGCCGTCGGGCGCCACTACGTCCACGACTCCCCGTACACGTACTTCACGAGCGACGAGCTGCACCTGGGGGAGATCAGCCTGGAGTGCTCACGTCCCGGCGCCGCCGCCGCGGCCCTGTGGGCGACGCTGCGGCGCTTCCCGCTCGACCGCGCGGGCCTCGGCGCGACGCTCGCCGCCGCGCGCGGGGCCGCGCTCGACCTCGGCGCCCGGGTGCGTGCTCAGGGGCATGTGCTCGTCGCCGAGCCCCAGCTCGACATCGTCTGCCCGTTCCCGCGCCTGTCGAGCGCGAGCGCCGTGTCGGCGGCCTGCGAGACCGCCTTCGACCGGCTGGCCACCCAGGGGATCCACGCGGCGAAGCTGCGCGTCGAGACGGCCTGGCTGCGGCGCAGCCATCCCTGGCTGCAGGACGACGCGCCGACCGTGACGACGCTGCGCCACTGCCTGATGAAGCCCGAGCACGCGCTCCACACCGCGGAGCTCGCGGGGGCGATCGACGCGGCGCTCGCCTGAGCCCCGCACGACGGGCGACGCCGGAGTCGCACACGCGACCCCGGCGTCGATTCCCCCCGAACGGGTGCTGCGGGCTATGCCGCCAGCGCGAGCTCCTCGAGCTCGACCTCTTCGGTCATCGCGAGGTGCTGGTGCGACGGGCAGTACCCGTTCGCGTGCACCGGAATCCGCTGGCACGCGGTCCCGCGGCGCGTCGTCGCACGACACTGCAGCGGGTTGCCGAACACGTCACGACCACGCGTCGTGAGGCTCGCGAGGAGCCGCTCCGCTGCGGTGACGTAGTCGCGCACGGTGACCCAGACCCTGGTCTGGGCCTGCAGCGGGAAGTTCGTGCGAATGTCGCGGAACAGGCTGCGTGCTGGATGGGCGAAGTAATGGCGATCGGTGGCGAGGCGCTCGATCGCGGACTCGCAGGCGCGCAGGACTTCAGCATGCCCGTCGCGGCCGGTGACGATCTCCGGCGAGAGCTCCCTGTAGATCGCTCTACTGACTTGATACATCGGCTGGACCCTCCTGTGGACCCTCTTTGTGCGTTCCGTCGCGAACCCCTCGCGGCGTGCGAGTATCCGTCCTCCGTGTGAACCTCCAACACACGGAACATGAAGTTCGTGTTAAGGCGCAACGGTCCTGCGTGCGGCGGGCGGCGGGACCCGGGGGGGCCGGGGGCTACATCCAGCGCTCGAAGGCCGGCTCGCCCTCGCGCGCGACGCCGTGCATCCGGTCCAGCTTCGGCTCGGTCCGCGGGAAGTCGAGCCGCACGTGCGCGCCGCGGGTCTCCTCGCGCAGCAGCGCGCAGCGGGCGACGAGCTGGGCGAGCGGGTGCGGGTCGCCCAGCAGCCGCTCGAGCCCCTCACGGGTGCGCACGATGCCGGCGTCGCGCCACAGCGCCGCGCGCGTCTCGCGGCTCGGGAGCGCGAGAGGGGCGGGGACGGGAGCGCCCCCCGGCACCGGGCCTGCGGCGCGCTCGGCGAGCGCGCCGCGCGCGGCGCGCGCGCCGAACACGACGCATTCCGAGAGCGAGTTCGACGCGAGCCTGTTGGCGCCGTGCAGGCCGGTGCAGGCGGACTCGCCGACGACATAGAGCCCCGGCACGCCCGTCGCCCCGGTGAGGTCCGTCACGACGCCGCCCATCACGTAGTGCGCGGCGGGCGCGACCGGGACGAGCTCGCGCATCGGATCCAGACCCGAGTCGCGCAGCGCCTCGACGACGTTCGGGAAGCGCGTCGGGTCGACGCCGCGCATGTCGAGCGACACCGACGCGACCCCGTGCGCCTCCATGACCCCCCAGACGGCGCGCGAGACCTCGTCGCGCGGCGCGAGCTCGTCGACGAAGCGCTCGCCGTCGGGCCCGTGCAGCGTGGCGCCCTCGCCGCGGATCGCCTCCGTGACGAGGAACCCCTCGCGGCCGGGCACCCCGGTGACGGCCGTGGGGTGGAACTGGACGAACTCCATGTCGGCGACGGCGGCGCCCGCGGCGCGCGCGAGCATGATGCCGATGCCGAGCGAGCCGGGCGGGTTCGTCGTGCGGCTCCAGAGGGCGGCGGCTCCGCCGGTCGCGAGGATCGTCCCGCGCGCGTGGACCGCGAGCCCGTTCTCGCAGACGACGCCGATCACGCGCCCGTCGGCATCGACCCACAGCGCGGCCGCGCGCGAGCCCTCGAGGATCCGCACGCTCCGGTGGTGCACGAGGTCGGCCGACAGCTGGCGTGCGACGCGCCGGCCGGTCGCGCTGCCGCCTGCGTGCACGATGCGCCGCCTCGAGTGCCCGCCCTCGAGCCCGAGCGCGAGGTTGCCGTTGCGGTCGGCGTCGAAGCGCACGCGCAGGCGCTGCAGCTCGCCGATCATCGCCGGTGCCTCGCTGACGAGCACCTCGGCAGCCGACGGGCGCATCAGGCCGCGGCCGGCCTTCTCGGTGTCCTCAAGGTGCAGCTCCGGCGAGTCGTCGACCGCGAGCGCCGCCGCCAGGCCGCCCTGCGCCCAGTAGCTCGCCGTCTGGGCGAGCGGCGTCGCGCTGATGACGGTCACCTGAGCGCCCGCCTCGGCGGCGGTGAGCGCCGCGTAGAGCCCCGCCACGCCGGCGCCGACGACGACGACCTCGGCGGCGATGATGTCGGTCGGGTCACCGAGGGCCATGGTCGGGGTACGGTACCCCTCCGTGTCCGGTGTCATCTTTCGCCACGAATCCTCGCTGCGCCACGAGACCGGGCAGCACCCCGAGCGCCCCGCGCGGATGGTCGCGATCGACCGCGAGCTGGCCGCGCGCGACTGGCTGGGCTATGAGCTGCGCGAGTCGCCGCCGGTGTCGTTCGAGCTGCTCGACGCCGTCCACCCGCCGGCCCATCGCCAGGGGATCGCGGACGCCTGCTCGGGCGGCGGCGCGATGCTCGACCCGGACACGATCGTCTCCGTGGGGTCCTTCGAGGCGGCTCTGCACGCGGCGGGCGGCGCGGCGGCGCTCGTCGACGCGCTGCTCGGAGGCGAGGCGCGCGTCGGCGCGTCGCTCCATCGCCCGCCCGGCCACCACGCCGAGCGCTCGCGGGCGATGGGGTTCTGCCTCTTCAACAACGTCGCCGTGGCGGCACGCCGGGCGATCGACCGGCATGGGCTCGAGCGTGTCCTGATCCTCGACTGGGACGTGCATCACGGCAACGGCACGAACGACATCTTCCACGCCGAGCCGCGCGTGCTCTTCGTCTCGATCCACGAATGGCCGCTCTATCCCGGCAGCGGCGCCGCCGGCGACGTCGGATCCGGTGACGGCGTGGGCTGCACCGTGAACCTCCCCGTGCCCGAGGGCTCGGGCGACGCGCTCTACACCGCGCTGGTCGACCATGTCGTCGTCCCTGCCGCGCTCGCCTACCGTCCGCAGCTGATCCTGATCTCGGCGGGCTTCGACGCGCACGCCGACGACCCGCTGGCGGGTTGCGAGGTCACCGAGGCGGGGTTCGCCGCGATGGCCGCGAGCATGCGCCGGCTGGCGGCGGACCTCGACGTGCCGCTCGGCGTCGTGCTCGAGGGTGGCTATCACCTCGGCGCGCTCGCGGGCTCGCTCGCGGCGACGCTCGCGACCATCGCCCGCGACCCGGGCGACGCGCGGCCGGAGCCGGCCGCGCCGCACCCGCTCGCGAGTCGCGCCGCGGAGCGCGTGGTCGCGCTCCTCCCGCCCGCCTGAGCGCCTCCTACTTGGCGGTCGTCGTGGTCGTCGGCGCCAGCGTCGTGGTGGTCGTCGTCGTCGTCGTGAACGTCGTGGTCGACGTGGTCGCGGTCTGCGTCGTCGGCGCCGCGGTGGTGGGCGTCGCCGTCGTCGCCGTGGTCGCGGGCGCCGTCGTCGGCGCCGGCGTCACCCCTGGCGGCAGCGGCTGCCCGGGCTGCGTCGTGATCGTCTTCGTCAGCGTGCGTGCGGGCGGCGGGTTGTTGTTCGTGATGCCGACGAAGGCCGCCGCGAGGACGCCGAGGGCGAGCGCGGCGATCGCGATCAGCGCGACGATCGGGCGCCGCCAGCGCGGCGTGGGCGCGATCACGGTGCGCGCCGGGTCGCCGCAGCGCAGGCACCAGTCCTGGTCGGGCGCCAGCAGCTCACCGCAGCGCGGGCACGCCAGCGCACCCGCAGGCGGCAGCGCCGGCGCCGGCGGCAGCGGGGGCGGGACGACGCTCACGGCTGCGGCGGGTGGGACTCCGGCGCAGCCGGCTGCTGCGGCTGAGCCTCCGGCGCGGGAGGCGGCACGACCACCGGGGCGGGGGGCTGCTGGAGCGGCGCCCCCGTGTGGGGGTCGAACAGGACGGCCTGGCCGGGCGGGGTCGCGGCGCCCGGCGTCCCGTAGGCCGCCTGGTCGGGAGCCATGCCGGCGAGGGTGCGCGGGCCGCTGAAGGCCAGGCCGCAGTAGGGGCAGTAGCGCGCATCGCTGCCGTGCAGCGCACCGCAGCGCTGGCAGGCGGAGACGCCGGGGATGAAGAGCTCGCTGTAGGGCGTGCGTTCGCGCAGCGCGTCCTCGATCGCGCGCAGCTCGCGGTCGACGGCGTCGATCGCCTCGACCTTGCCGTGGACGAGCAGCTCGTTGGGGCGCTGGAAGCGGTGCTGGTCGAAGACCAGGCCGCCGAGGTCGCGGAAGCCGAGCTCGCGGACCTCGCGCAGGAAGCGCAGGCGCCGGCGCAGTTGCCCGCGCTCGCGGAATCCGGGGCGCCGCGGGACGGCCGCCGCGGCGCCGGGGTCGACGACGAAGCCCTCGGGCGCCGCCGCCGGCGCCTGCGCGGGAGGTTCGTGCGCCGCGGGCTCGAACGCCTCGGCTCCGGGCTCGGCGGGCTCGGCGGCGGCCACGGGCTGGGGCTCCTCGGCCGGCGCCTGGATGATCGTCGGCTGCTCATCCGCCTCGTCTGCGGGCGGCCGGATCACCGTGATGTCGTCGGGCAGCGGCTCGGCCTGCGCCCACAGGCCGCCGTTCGCGCCGTCGCCGTCGGGCGCCGGGGAACCGGCCGCGGGCGCACCGGTGTCGGGCGCAGTCGCCGGGGGGCCGGGGTCCTCGCCCCGGCGGAAGATGCGATCTCTCAGACCCATGGTGCGATGGCACCGTCCCGAGGGAGGCGCCGCGGCGCGAGTGTAGTGCCGTCGGGGGTCACCGGCGCCCCACCAGCTCGTGCCACGTCGCCAGCACGCGCTCGGCCATACGGCCGGCGCCGTACTCCACGGCGCGGGCGCGCCCCGCGACCCGCGGGTCGGCCGCATCGAGGTGCGGCGTCAGCGCCGCGCTCCACGTCGCGACGTCGAACGGTGCGCACAGCGTCCCGGCGATGCCGGCCAGGGCGGCGGGATGGATGCCCGTCGGGGTCGCCACGACGGCGACGTCGCAGGCGAGCGCCTCCAGGACGGCGAGCCCGAAGCCCTCGCGCTCGGAGGGCACGAGGACGGCGTTCGCCGCGTTGACCCACAACGGCACCTCGCCCGGGTCGACGTGGCCGAGGGTCAGCAGCTCCGCGCCGGCCCGGTCGGCGACGGCCAGCGCGCGGTCGTGCCGCTTCTCCGGGCGGAGCGGATCGGCGCCGAACAGGAGGTAGCGGCCGTCGGCGGCGAGCCCGAGCGCGGCCCGGGCATCCTGCCGCGGGAGCGGGAGGAACCGGTCGGTGGCCACCCCGCAGGGCAGGACCGCGGCGACCCGCCGTCCCGGGGCGCGCGGGACGTCGCCGGCGAGGTCGTCGCTGACCGTCGCGACGAAGTCCAGGAAGGGGAGGGCGGCGCGCGTGATCGCTCGCGAGCGGGGGTGGTGCACGTCGGTGCCGTGCAGCGTCACGCCGTGCACGAGCGCCGGGGCGAAGAGGGCCGGCCACGCGGTGAGACCGAAGTGCGCGTGCACGACGTCCAGTCCCGCGCCGCGGTAGCGGCGGCGCAGCTCGCGGCCGGCGCTCGCGTAGCCGCCGGGGCCGAAGTCGTAGGTCTCGAGCTCGAGGTCGGGGTCGCCGAGTGCCCGCAGTGCGCGGACCTGGTCGCGCACGAAGCTCCCGCGCGACGGATCGCCCGCCGCGGGACGCATGTTGGAGACGACGAGCGCGCGCATTCGGCACTGATTCTCCACGGATGGGCCGTGGCGGCGTCACACGCCGCAGCCCAGACTCGCCGGCGACCCCAACGATCGACCGGAGGAACCATGGGCTATCGCATCCTCGGCCGCCTGCACGCGGCCCTGCACACCACGTCCCGGAGGCTCGCCGCGGCGACCGGCCAGGGCACCGTCGAGTACGTCGCGCTGATCCTGCTCGTCGCCGGCGTCCTCGTCGGCGTGATCGCCGCCGGGAAGGGCCTGAAGGGCGGCGGCATCGCGCAGACGGTCGTCACGAAGCTCAAGGACGCGATCGACGGCGTGGGCGGGGCGTCCGCCAAGTGACTCCGGCAGGAGGCCGCCGTATGCTGGATCGGTGCGCTTTCCGAGCGACCCGCGCGAGCGGCCGATCGCGGTGTTCGACTCCGGCGTCGGCGGCCTCACCGTCCTGCACGAGCTCCTCGTGCGACTCCCCAACGAGGACTTCGTCTACCTCGGCGACACCGCGCGCTTTCCCTACGGGGACCGCGGGCCGGACGAGCTGCGCCGTTTCAGCCTCCAGATCGCCGAGGAGCTGCTCGCACGCGGGGCGAAGCTGCTCGTCGTCGCCTGCAACTCGGCGACGGCGGCCGCGCTGCCCGCGCTGCGGCGGCGGATGTTGGAGACGACGCTCGGCGTCGACGTGCTCGGCGTCGTCGGGCCCGAGGCCGTCCACGCGGTGACCGCGACGCACAACGGGCGCATCGGCCTGCTCGCCACCACTGCGACCGTCGCGAGCGGCGCCTACGCCGCCGCCGTCCACGCCGCCGACCCGCACGTCGACCTGATCCCGGTCGCCGCACCGGACCTCGCGCCGATGATCCAGTCCGGGTTCCCGTTCGACGAGCGCGTCGTCGAGGTCGTGCGCGGATACGTCGCACCGCTCGTGGAGGCGGAGGTCGACACCGTGATCCTCGGCTGCACGCACTACCCGCTGGTGCGCCCGATGCTCCAGCGCATGCTCGGGCGCGACGTGCGGATCGTCACCTCCGGGGCCGCGCTCGCGCGACAGGTGGAGCACGCGCTCGGCTCGCGCGGGCTCAGCAGCCCGCGCACCGGCGAGGGCGCCTACAGCTTCCTGTCCACCGGCGACCCGGAGGCCTTCCGCATGCTCGGGACCCGGTTCCTGCAGCTCCCGCTCGGCGAGGTCGAACAGGTCCGCCTGCACGCGGAGGTCGCGGCATGAGCGCGGTCGCAGCGCGCGCCGGCGGCCGCGCCCCGGACGCGCTGCGCCCGGTCACGATCGAGCCCGGCTTCATGAGCACGGCCACCGGGTCGGCTCTCATCTCCTGCGGCGGGACCCGCGTCATCTGCACCGCGTCGATCGAGCAGGGCGTCCCCCGCTGGCGTGCCGGCAAGGGCCTGGGGTGGCTGACCGCGGAGTACGGGATGCTCCCCGCGTCGACCGGGGAGCGCAAGGGCCGCGACGCCGTGCGCGGCCGCCAGGACGGGCGCACGATCGAGATCCAGCGCCTGATCGGACGCTCGCTGCGCGGCGTCGTGGACTACGCGGCGCTCGGCGAGTTCACGATCAACATCGACTGCGACGTCCTCGAGGCCGACGGCGGCACGCGCTGCGCGTCGATCACGGGCGCCTACGTCGCGCTCGTGCTCGGCTGCCGGCGCCTGGTCGCCGAGGAGCGGATCCCGGCGCTGCCGCTGACGGGGTCGGTCGCGGCGGTCTCCTGCGGCATCGTCGGCACCACGCCGCTGCTCGATCTCGACTACCGCGAGGACTCCGGCGCCGAGGTCGACGCGAACGTCGTGATGACCGGGGACGGCGGGCTGCTCGAGGTCCAGGCGACGGCCGAGGGCACGCCGCTCCAGCGGGCGCACCTCGACGACCTGCTCGTGCTGGCGGCGCGCGGCATCGAGGGGCTGCGGGCCGCGCAGGAGGCCGCGATCGCCGCCGCGGGGACATGAGGCTGCTGCTCGCGACGCGCAACCCGCACAAGGTGCGCGAATTCTCGCTGCTGCTGGGCCCCCACACGGTGGATCCGCTGCCTCCGGAGGTCGATCTTCCGCCGGAGACCGGGATCACGTTCGCCGAGAACGCGCTCCTGAAGGCGCGCGCGGCCGTCGCGGCGACGGGGCGCGATGCGATCGCCGACGACTCCGGGATCGAGGCGGACGCGCTCGACGGCGCGCCCGGCGTGCGCTCGGCCCGCTTCGCCGGCGAGGACGCGACGGACGAGGAGAACCTCGAGAAGCTGCTCGCGGACGTCCCGGACGGGAGCGGCGCGGAGTACGTCTGCGCCCTGGCCTACGTCGGCGTGGACGGCGACGAGCGCCTCTTCGAGGGGCGCTGCCGCGGCGTCCTGACCGCGGCGCCGCGCGGCGAGGGCGGCTTCGGCTACGACCCGGCGTTCATGCCGGACGACGATCACTCGGATCGGACGATGGCGGAGCTCGCGCCGCGCGAGAAGGACGCCATCAGCCATCGCGGCCGCGCCGCCCGGGAGCTCCTCGCATGGCTCGCGAGCCGCTGAGCGCGCCGACCCCCGTCCCGGTCGCCGGAGGCCTCTCGCCGCAGCAGCGCACGGCCCGGCTGTCGATCGTCGCGGCCGTCGGCCTCGTCGCGCTGAAGCTCGTCACCGGCCTGCTCACGGGCTCGCTGGCGTTCATCGCCGAGGCGGCGCACTCGGGGACCGATCTCATCGCCGCGCTGCTCACCTTCTACGCGCTGCGCGTCGCGATCCGGCCTGCTGACCGCGACCACCCGTACGGCCACGGGAAGGCCGAGCACCTGGCCGCGCTCGGCGAGGCGGCCTTCCTGGTCCTCGTCAGCGGCGCGATCGTGTACGAGTCGGTGCTGCGCCTGACGGGCCGCAATCACCACACGGTCGACGCGGCGTGGTGGGCGTTCGCGGTGCTGGGCGTCGTCCTGCTGGTCGACGTGAGCCGCGCGACCATCTCCTGGCGCGCCTCGCGCGAGCACCACAGCCCGGCCCTGGCGGCCAACGCCGTGCACTTCGCCGCCGACTTCGCCGGCTCGCTCGCGGTCCTCGTCGGGTTGATCCTCGTGCGGGCCGGCTACCAGCGCGCCGACGCGATCGCTGCGCTCGTCGTCGCGGCACTCGTGATCGCCGCCGCTGTCGCGCTGATGCGCGAGAACGTGCAGGTGCTGATGGACCGTGCGCCGATCGACGCCTCCGAGGCCGCGCGGGAGGCGATCCTCGAGGCCGAGCCGCGCGCCGAGTTGCGCCGCCTGCGCGTCCGCGAGGCCGCCGGGCGCAACTTCGTCGACGTCGTCCTGGCGGTCGCCCCGGATGCGGCGGTCCAGCAGGGCCACGCGGTCGCCGACAGCGTCGAGCGCGCCGTGCGCGCCGCGCTGCCGGGCAGCGACGTGACCGTGCACATCGAGCCGCGGTCGCCCACCGACCTGCGCGAGCGCGCGACGGGCGCGGCGCTGACGGTCCGCCGGGTGCGCGAGGTGCACAACGTGCGCACCGTCGTGCTCGACGGGCGCATCGAGCTGAGCCTCCACGTCAAGCTCCCGGCCGAGGAGACGCTCGCCGAGGCCCACAGGATCTCCGACGACGTCGAGCGCGCGATCCTGAAGGCGGACCCTGAGATCGGCCGCGTGCACGTGCACCTCGAGCCGCTGGCGGCCGCGCTCACGGCGCGCCCGCCGACGCCGGGTGAGGACGACGAGCATCGCGACGCGATCGCTGCGATCGTCCGCGACCTGAGCGGCAGCGATCCGGTCGAGCTGCACGTCCATCGCGAGCCCCGGGGACTCGTCGCGTTCGTCACCGTGGCGCTGCCGGCAGGCCAGACGCTGGCGCAGGCGCACGAGACAGCCGGACTGATCGAGGCCCGTGCGCGGGCGACCCATCCGGACATCGCCGAGGTCGTCGTGCACACCGAGCCCGGCGCCGCGGTCGTCAGGTCAGATTGATTCCGGCGGCGATCCCGACGGTGATCGAGAGCACGCCGTAGCCCTGGTAGCCGGCCAGGAACAGCATGACGGCGCCGACGAGGCAGATGCCGACGGTGGCCAGCCATGCGATCCGGGTCAGCTGCACGGTGACATCGTCCCAGGCCGCGGCGACGCTGCGGCCGGATCGGCCGAAACGCCGCACAGACACTGGGGTTCCGGCGGTTCTCCAGCCCGGTCGGGGCGG
>JADGPM010000037.1 GCA_017882425.1 Solirubrobacteraceae bacterium | reverse complement strand
TGGCGCTGGATGCTGCGCGTGCAGCACCTCGTCGGCCGCATCAACCCCTACCCCGCGATGACGAGCATGCTCGAGGCGATGAGCCACACGCGCTTCGTGCGCTGGTCGTTCTCGCACTACCTCGACATCTGCCCGCCGCGGTTCGCGCTGCCCGCGCCCGAGGCGGGCGCTCAGTCGCGGACGATCAGGTAGACGCCGAGCGCGAGCACCGCAACGCCGGCGATCCGCGAGACGCTCACCGGCTGGCGCTCGACCCCCAGCAGGCCGAGGCCGTCGATCGCGACCGACGCCGTCAGCTGCCCGGCGATCGTCGCCGCCGTCACCCCGCCTGCGCCGAGCGTCCCGACCGTCGTCAGCGCCGCGGTGACGTAGACCGCGCCGAACGCGCCCCCGAGCAGCGCCCACCAGGGGACGCCGGAGATGTTCGACAGGCCCCCGAACCCCCCGGCGACGGCGGTGACGATCACCAGCACGGTGAGGCCGACGGCGAACGAGACGGTCGCCGCGGGCAGGCGCCCGACGGAGCGGCCCAGGACGGCGTTGATCGGCGCCTGCGTGCCGACCAGGCAGCCGGCGCCGACGACGGCGACGACGGCGGTCGTGCGATCCATCTACTTCGCCTCCAGCCAGTTCTCCCCGACGCCCACGTCGACGGCCAGCGGCGGGAGGCGGTCCTCCCACGGGGCGACCATCTCGCGCTCGGCGAGCGCGCGGACGTCGTCCATCTCGCCGGGCGGGCCCTCGAACAGCAGCTCGTCGTGGATCGTCAGGATCAGGCGCGTCGCCAGGCCGCTGTCGGCGAGCGCGTGGTGTGCGCGGATCATCGCGAGCTTCATGACGTCGGCTGCCGTGCCCTGGACGACCGTGTTCACGGCCAGGCGCTCGCCCAGCGAGCGCACCTGGTAGTTGCGCGCCCGCAGCTCGGGGATGTTGCGCCGGCGCCCGTAGAGCGTCGTGACGTACCCCTGCTCCGTCGCCTGCTCGATCGTCTCCTGCATGAATGCCGCGACGCGCGAGAACCGCGCGAGGTAGGCGTCGATGAACGTCTTGGCCTCCTCGCGCGGGATGTTCAGGCGATCCGCCAGGCCATAGTCGCTGAGCCCGTAGACGATGCCGTAGTTGATCATCTTCGCCTTCGAGCGCATCCCCGCGTCGATGTCGGACTCGGCGACCTGGAAGACCTCGCGCGCCGTCGCGGTGTGGACGTCCTCGCCGCGCACGAAGATCTCCTTCAGGACCGGCTCGTCGGCGGCGTGGGCGAGCACGCGCAGCTCGACCTGCGAGTAGTCGGCGGACAGCAGCACGTTGCCCGGAGCCGCCTCGAAGCAGCCGCGGATCTCGCGCCCCAGCGCCGTGCGGACCGGGACGTTCTGGAGGTTCGGGTTGATCGACGACAGGCGACCCGTCGAGGCGACCGCCTGCACGAACGTCGTGTGGATGCGGCTCTCGGCATCGACGAGCTGCGGGAGGACCTCGAGATAGGTCTTGGTCAGCTGGTTGAGCTCGCGCCAGCGCTCGATCTTCGCGATCACGGGGTGCTCGTCGCGGATCGACTGCAGCACCCGCGCGTCGGTCGAGAACCCCGTCTTGCCGCGGCGCTTCCTGGAGAGGCCGAGCTTCTCGAACAGCACCGCGCCGAGCTGCTGCGGGGAGCCGATCACGAACTCCTCGTCCGTCAGGTCCCAGATCTCACGCTCGAGTCCTCCGACCTCCTGCGCGACACGTTCGCCGATCGCGGCGAGGCGGTCGCAGTCCAGCCGCACGCCGGCGACCTCCATCGAGCGCAGCACGGCGACCAGCGGCAGCTCGACCTCGTCGAGCAGCCACTCCTGCCCGCGCTCGGCGAGCTCGACGCGCTGGCGGGCGGCGAGCTCCTGCGCGAGGACCGCATCGGCCGCGGTCGGGTCCTCGACGTCGGTCGCCAGACCGCGCTCGGAGCACAGCTCGGCGAACGGGAAGGCGCGCCGGGCGGGATCGAGCAGGTAGGCGGCGAGCAGCGTGTCGTGCGCGAGCCGCGCAGGGACGGCGCCGAGCGCCTTCGCGTAGTGGGCGATCACGGGCCGCTCGCCGAGCGCCGTGACGAGCTCGGCGGGGCCCGCGAGCTCGCCGGCGAGCGCCTCCGAGCCGCAGGCCGCGCCGAAGCGCCAGGACTCCTCGCGGGCGAACAGCTCGCCCTCCCCCGCCTCCGGTGCCAGGACGGCGATCGCGACGGGCGCGGCGCCGTCGCCCAGCTGCCGCACGTCGGCGGTCGCGCCCTTGCGCACCCGCACGCGCAGCGACGCCGCCGCCTCCGCGGGCGTCTGCGCCGCGGTGTCGTCGCCGAGTGCCTCCTCCAGGCGGCGCAGCGGGTCGCGCAGCTCGAACTCGCGGAAGACCTCGCGCAGCCGCGAGCGGTCGGGCTCGCGTGCGACCTCCTGGGTCGGGTCGAGGTCGACCGGGACGTCGCGCTGCACCGTCGCGAGTCGCATGCTCACGCGCGCGTCCTCGGCGTGGTTCGTGAGGTTCTCCTTGCGCTTGGCGCCGGAGACCTCGTCGATGTGCGACAGCACACCCTCGAGCGAGCCGAACTGCTGCAGCAGCTGGGCGGCCGTCTTGTCGCCGATGCCCGGGACCCCGGGGATGTTGTCGGAGGTGTCGCCCTTGAGCCCGTAGAAGTCCGGGATCAGCTCGGGCGGGATCCCGTAGCGGTCGATCACCGCCTGGTGGTCGTAGAGCTTGGTGTCCGTGATCCCGCGCGCGGTCGCCATGACCTTCACGCGCGACTCCGGATCGATCAGCTGGAACGTGTCGCGGTCCCCCGTGACGATCACCACGGGGATGCCCTCGGCGCGCGCGCGCTCGGCGATCGTCGCGATGACGTCATCCGCCTCGTAGCCCTCGACCTTGACGTTGCGGTAGCCGAAGGCGTCGACGAGCGGCTCGAAGTGCGGCCACTGCTCCTTCAGCAGGTCCGGGCGCGAGGTGCGCTGGGCCTTGTACTCGCCGTAGACCTCCTTGCGCCCGGACATCCCGGCGTCCCAGGCGACGATCGTGGGCTTCTGGCCGTGCTCGGTGAGGAGCTTCACGAGCATCGAGGCGAGCCCGAAGATCGCGTTGGTCGGCTGGCCCTTGGAGGTGGCGATCGACTCCGGGAGCGCGAAGAAGGCGCGGTAGGCGAGGCTGTTGCCGTCGATCAGGTAGAGCTCGTCTGGCACTGCGGCCGCACGCTACCGCAGCGCCCGGCCCAGGCTCGGCGACCTCGCGACCGCGACCGAGACGGCACGTCGCGGCGCGCCGGTCATCGCCGCCTGCGAGGTCCGAGCGCCGCCGCCGAACCCCGAGGCGCGCCGCACGCGGGACGACCGTAGACTTCCGCGCCGTGAGCCAGACCCCGTCAGCCCAGTACAGCCTCACCATCCGCGTCGAGATCGACGACGTACCGGGCATGCTCGGGAAGGTCGCGGGCGCGATCGGGGACGCCGAGGGCACGATCGGCGCGATCGATCTCGTCGAGGTCGGCGAGCGACTGGTCCGCGACATCACGGTCGACGCCAGCGACGCCGAGCACTGGTCGGCGATCCTCGCGGCGATCGACGCGGTCGACGGCGCCCACGTCGTCGACTCGACCGACCGGACGTTCCTGCTGCACGTGGGCGGCAAGATCGAGCAGAAGAACAAGTCGCCGCTGAAGACGCGCGACGACCTGTCGATGGCCTACACGCCGGGTGTGGCGCGCGTCTGCACCGCGATCGCCGACGACCCCGACAAGGCCTTCCAGTACACGATCAAGCGCAACACGGTGGCGATCGTCAGCGACGGGACGGCGGTGCTCGGCCTCGGCGACATCGGCCCGCGCGCCGCGATGCCCGTGATGGAGGGCAAGGCGATGCTCTTCAAGGAGTTCGCCGGCGTCGACGCCTTCCCGATCTGCCTCGACACGAAGGACCCCGAGGAGATCATCGAGACGTGCGTGCGGATCGCGCCCGGCTTCGGGGGGATCAACCTCGAGGACATCTCCGCCCCGCGCTGCTTCGAGATCGAGGAGCGCCTGAAGGGCATCCTGGACATCCCCGTCTTCCACGACGACCAGCACGGGACCGCCGTCGTCGTGCTCGCGGCGCTGCTCAACGCCTGCAAGCTCACCGGGCGCGACCTGATGGACCTGCGCGTGCTCGTCGTCGGCCTCGGCGCGGCCGGGATCGCGGTCACGAAGATCCTGCTGCAGGCGGGCGTGCGCGAGATCATCGGCTGCGACTCCAAGGGCATCGTCGGCGCACGCCGGCCGGACTACCTCGACGGCTCGATGAACTCGATGAAGCGCTGGTACGCCGACGTGACGAACCCGGAGAACCTGTCCGGCACGCCGGCCGACGCGATCGCCGGCATGGACCTCTTCATCGGCCTCTCGGGCGCAAAGGTCATGCCGCCGGAGGCGCTCGGGACGATGCGCAAGGACGCGATGGTCTTCGCGATGGCCAACCCGAACCCCGAGGTCAGCCCGGAGGAGGCCGCACCGTACGCGCGGATCATCGCCACGGGCCGCTCCGACTACCCGAACCAGATCAACAACGTCCTCTGCTTCCCCGGCGTCTTCCGCGGCGCGCTCGACGTGCGCGCCGCGCAGATCACCGAGCCGATGAAGATGGCGGCGGCGCGGGCGATCGCGACGATCGTGCGCGACCACGAGCTGAGCGAGGACTACATCATTCCGTCGGTCTTCAACCGCGATGTCGCGCCGGCCGTCGCGGCGGCGGTCGCCGACGAGGCGCGGATCACGGGCGCCGCTCCGGCCGACAACGTCGCGATCGGGTTCGCCCCGGGCGACGTGCAGATGCTCCCGAACGCCTAGGAGCGGGCGAGCTCAGGAGGGCCGCGCGAGCTGCTCGCGCGGAAAGATCGAGTAGCTCCCGATCGCCGTCAGCAGCAGCCGGCCGTCCTCGGACTCGACCGACGCGTGGAGCATCCCCACCCTGCGGTTGCGCCGGTCGAGCTCGGCGCGGCAGACGATGTCGCCCTCGCGGGCGGTCTGCAGGTAGTTCACCGAGATCGAGAGGGTCGCGATGCCCTCCCCCTCGTTGCGCTCGGCCCACAGCGCCGAGCCCATCGCGTAGTCGACCATCGCATAGGCGACCGCGCCCGAGAGCAGGCCCGCGCGGTTCATGAGCGCCGGGCGGATCGTCACACGGATGACCCCGGGCGCCTCGTAGCGGAACCCGAAGAACTCCGAGACGCCGTCGTGTGCATTGCCCGCCGATGACACGGCGGGAACCGTAGCGGGCTCGACGACGCCGTGGCCGCGCACCGCGCCTGGGAGGCCGTCACGGATTGACACGTGACCGTATGGTCACGTATGGTCGTCCGCGATGGACGACGTGTTCAAGGCCCTGGCCGACCCGACGCGCAGGGCGCTGCTCGACGAGCTGTTCCGCCGGGACGGGCAGTCGCTGAGCGAGCTCGAGGCGCGGCTGCCGATGACGCGCTTCGGCGTCATGAAGCACCTGCGCGTGCTCGAGGACGCCGGCCTGGTGACCACCAGGCGGCGCGGCCGCGAGAAGCTCCACCTCCTGAACCCCGTCCCCATCAGGCTCGTCCACGACCGGTGGGTGAGCAAGTACGCGGAGTCCTGGGCGGCCACGCTCAGCGGCCTGAAGCAGACCCTCGAGGAGGACACGATGGAGAAGGTGTTCGAGATCTACATCAAGACGACCCCGGAGCGCCTGTGGCGGGCGATCACCGACCCCGAGCAGCGCCGGCGCTACTGGTTCGGGGTCGGGGTCAGCTCCGACTGGACGCCCGGATCGCCCTACGAGGCGCGGCATCCAGCCGCACCCGGGCCGATCCACGCCGGCGAGAACCTCGAGGTCGACCCACCCCGCAGGCTCGTCCAGAGCTTTGATGCGCTGTGGAGCGAGGACGCGAAGGCCGAGGGGACGTCACGGGTCACCTGGGAGATCGAGCCGGTCGGTGACTCGTGCCGGCTGACGGTCATCCACGACCAGTTGCGCGACGGCGCGAGCCCCGAGCTCTACGGCGGCTGGCCGCAGATCCTGTCGGGCCTCAAGACCCTGCTCGAGACCGGCGAGTCGCTCACGACCCCGGGCTCGCTGCGCTACGCCGGAGGCTGACCGCGCGTCTCCCGGTACGGGTTACTGCTGATGCCCTCGCCGTGCGCCGGAGCGACACTCGTGGCCGGGCAGGGCGGCGAGGCCATGGAAGAACCAGGGTGTCAGCAGGATCGCAGGCCGGACGTCGACGCCGATGCGTTGGCGGCGCTGCGCGCTGCCTACCGCGGGGCCATGTTCAGCGGCGCCGTGACCGCTGCCGAGCGGGTGATCGCGGAGGCCATGGACGCCGGCCTCTCCGAGGCGATGATCGGCGACGAGATCATCGCGCCGGCGATGCGCGACGTCGGCGAGCGCTGGGCGGCGGGCACGCTGTCGGTCGAGGACGAGCACGTGGCGAGCGGCATCACGATGCGCATGATCTCGCTCCAGCGCGAGCACTACCGCGTGCAGCACCGCCGCAGCTCCCACCGGGTGCTCCTTGCGGCCGTAGAGGGCGAGGCGCACGTCCTCGGGCTCGAGATGGCGGCCAGCGCACTGCTCCACGCGGGCTACGACGTCCGGATGCTCGGCCCCGATGTCGCGACACGCGACCTCGCGGCGAAGGTGGCCCGTCACCGTCCGGCGATCCTCGGCCTCACCACCACGACGCAGGACACCGCCCAGCACGTGATGGACGCCGTCGCGGCGGCACGCGAGGTCGCACCGGACCTGGCCGTCATGATCGGCGGCGGTGCGAGCCGGCACCTTCGGGTGGCCGGCCCGCACACCGTGACCTGCGCCCACATCAGCGACGCCGTCGGCCTCGCAGACGCGCTCACCCAGCGCGCCGGGCTGAACTAGTGCCGACGTGACTGCGTATCCACGGTGGACGCGTCCGCCAGCCAAGGGATCTCGACACACATGAAGGTCACCATCACCGGAGCCACCGGCCTGATCGGCCCGAAGCTCGTCGCCGCCCTCACCGCGCGCGGCGACGAGGTCACCGTGCTCTCGCGCAGCCCGGACCGCGCGCGCAGCGCCCTGGGCGTCGACGCCCAGCGCTGGGACCTGCTGGCGCAGCCCGCCCCGGTCGCCGCGCTGGAGGGCCGCGACGCCGTCGTCCACCTCGCCGGCGAGCCGGTCGCCCAGCGCTGGAGCGACGCCGTCAAGCGGGCGATCATGGCCAGCCGCGAGACCGGGACGCGCAACCTCGTCGCCGGCATCGAGCAGGCCGCGGCGCGGCCCGCGGTGCTCGTCTCCTCCTCGGCCGTCGGGTACTACGGCAAGCACGGCGACGAGCGTCTCGACGAGTCCGCCGCGGCGGGCGACGACTTCCTCGCGCGCGTCTGCGTCGTCTGGGAGCGCGAGGCGCTCGCGGCCCGTGATCTCGGCCTGCGCGTCGTCACGATCCGCACCGGCGTCGTCCTGGACGCGGGCGGCGGCGCCCTGAAGACGATGCTGCCGCCGTTCAGGGCGGGCGTCGGCGGCCCCGTCGCCGGCGGGCGCCAGTACATCCCGTGGATCCACGTCGACGACATCGTCGGCCTGTACCTCGCCGCGCTCGACGACGGCTCGTGGAGCGGGGCGGTGAACGGCTCCGCTCCGGAGCCCGTCACCAACCGCGACTTCTCCAAGGCGCTCGGTCGCGCGCTGCACCGTCCGGCGATCGCCCCCGTCCCGGCACTCGCGCTGCGCGCCCTGTACGGCGAGATGGCCGAGATCGTCACCGAGGGCCAGCGCGCGGTCCCCGCGCGCGCCCTCTCCGCGGGCCACGCCTTCGCGCACCCCGACCTCGACGAGGCGCTCGCGAGCGCGCTCGCCGCCTAGCGCGTCTGCGTGTCGAGCGTGCGGTCGTACACGAGCTGCCCGCCGCGCAGGCGGTAGGCCCAGTAGTACGGAAGCGTCGTGTCGCCGATCGGCCGGATCGAATAGGTGCCCAGGACCGACGGGTGGCTTGTCGTCCCGAAGAACTGGTTGATCACCGTCTGACGGTCGTTGCCGTTCGCGCCGGCCCGGCGGATCGCGTCGAGGATCGCCTTCATCGATGCGTAGCCGTAGATCGCGTCCGCGGTCGGAGCGCTGCCGAACGCGCGGCGATAGCGTGCCACGAAGGCCCGCGCGGCCGGGGAGTAGAGCTGCGCGGGGATCGTCGGGCTCGTGATCCGCGTCTGCGGCTGCGTCCCGGCGTCGAGCCCCGACGTGAACGCCGGTGCCGTGATGCCGGCCGACCCGAAGAGCTTTGCGCTCGGCACGGCGGCATGCAGCGCGTTGAACACGCCGGCGACGCCGTCGGCCGTGTAGCCGGCGTAGAACACGCAATCTGCGCCGGAGGCGCGCACCTTCTGCGTGACCTGCGTCTGGTCGGGCTGAAGCGGATCGATCGCGTCGTTGGCGACGACCTTCACGCCGGCGTCCCCGAGCGCTGCGGCGGTGTTTGCCGCGAGCACCAGGGAGTAGGCCTGCTTGTCGCTGAGCACGTAGGTCGTCGCGCAGCGCTCGTCGCGCTGGTAGAGCGCCTGCGCGGTCGCCTGGCGCAGGTCGTTCGGGATCAGGCGCGCGAACGTGCGGCGCGCGGTCGGGTAGTACTTGGCGGCCTCGCCCTTCTGGGCGCCCTTGGAGGACGTCAGGCCGCCGTAGGTGCTCGTCGGCGAGACCTGCAGGATCCCCGCCTGGTTCGTGATCGGGATCGAGATCGCCGAGGCGCCGGAGTCGCCCTCGCCGAGGTAGGCGATCGTCGTCGTGTCGTCGCCTGCCTCCCGTGCGTTCGTGAGCACCGCGCCGGGGTCCCAGCCGGCCGTCGAGCCACCGGTGTCGTCGAGCGAGACGTACTTGACGAGGAAGTCGCCGACCTTGCCTCCGGCCTCCTGGAGCGCGAGCTTCTCACCGTTGACGATCGACGTCGAGTTGGCGCGCGCCGCGCCCTGGAGCGGCAGGCTCGAGTAGACCGTCAGCGTGTTGCCGGCGACGCTCCCGCCGCCGGTGCGAGGCCCGCTCCCGCAGCCCGCCATGGCGAGCGCCAGCAGCAGCGCAAGGCTGACGGCCGCGAGCCGAGTCGCGCGCGGGACGTCACGCCCGCAGCCGAGTCGGCGCCGGACCATCGCGGGCGGCGTCAGCCGTCCTGCGGGTCGCGCGCGCGCTGCAGGGCCCGGACGCCGGCGGCGATCAGGACGACGACCATCGCGAACAGGAACCCGTCGAACGAGCTGCGACCGATCGAGGCCCAGATGATCCAGACCGACAGCGCGAGTGAGGTGACGAAGGCGAGGTACATGCCGCGGGGATCCTACCGGAGGGCCTCCGCGAAAGCCGCGACGAGGCTGCGCACCGCGGCGGGCGCGTCGGTCGCCTCGCCGGC
>JADGPM010000235.1 GCA_017882425.1 Solirubrobacteraceae bacterium | reverse complement strand
GTGCGGATCGCCGGGCGTGTGCGCGACGTGGTGCGCGACGAGGGCGGCGCGATCGTCCGCCGGCGCGGCAGCGTCGCCGAGGCCCACCGCGTCTGCCAGTACTGGACGCTCGGGCGGCGCGACGGGCGCTGGATCGTCGTGCGGGTCCAGCAGCGCCGCGAGGGCCTGCACGAGCTGCGTGCTCCGGTCGTCGCCACACCGTGGGCCGACGCTGAGCGCCTGCGCCGCGAGGCGATCAGCGAGCAGGCAGCCGAGTCGGCCGTGCCCGCCGCGGACATCGCGGCGATCGGACGCCCGGCGATCGACGGCGCCGCACGGCTCGCTGCGCTCGACCTCTCGCTCGTCGACGGGCGCTTCGCGCCCGAGGTGCTCGTCAGCGAGGTCGGCTACGCCGTCCGCGCGTGGGTGGCCGGGATCGACGGCGACCGGGCCGCGCTGCAGCAGATCGCAGGCGAGCGGCCGATCGCCGAGCTGTTGCACCCCGACGGCGCAGGCACCCGCTACGTCGTCCGCGGCCTCGAGGTCGACGACGTCCGGATCGTCGAGGTCGCCGCCGACCGGGTGCCGCCGGCGATGACCATCGAGGTGCATGCCACCGGCATCGCCTACACCGAGGACCGCTCGACCCTGATCGTCGTCAGCGGAGATCGCGTCAGGCGCCGGAGCCTCGCACAGCGCTGGCGCCTGGAGCTCAGCGGCGAGACGACCCACCCGTGGCGGATCGTCGATGCCGCCGAGCCCCGCGCGGGCGTCAGGACCTAGACCGTCGCCGGCTCCGAGCGGGAGCCGCCTACGTTCCGACGGCGAAGATCCGCCAGGGTCCGGGCACGCCCTTGAGGTCGTGTTCCCCGCGGTCGGTCAGTGTCTGTCCGGAGCCGACGCTGAGGTCGCGGACGGTGCTGCTGACGAGCACCTCGCCCGGCCCGGCGAGGCCGCTGATCCGCGCGCCGATGTGCACGGCGAGCCCGCCGACGTCGTCGTCGGGGAACAGCTCGCATTCGCCGGTGTGCAGTCCGGCGCGGATCTCAAGGCCGATGTCGCGAACGCGGTCGCGGATCGCGGCCGCGCTGCTGATCGCCCGGCTGGGCCCGTCGAAGACGGCGAGCGCGCCGTCGCCGAGCGACTTGACGAACCGCCCTCGATGGCGCTGGACCTCCTCGCGCACCAGGCGGTCGTGGCGCTCCAGCAGCGAGCGCCACGCGCCATCTCCGAGCTCTGCGGCACGCTCGGTCGAGCCGACGATGTCGGTGAACAACACCGTGGCGAGCACGCGGTCGCTGACGACCGACCGCCGCACACCTGTCAGGAAGTCCTGGATCTCGTCGGCGACGGCATCCTCCGCACCGACCCAGAGCGCGCCCTTGCCGGGAACCTGGACATAGCGCGCGTTCGGGATGTGCTCGGCGACGTAGCGCGAGTGGCGCTCGTCCAGATACGTGTCGTGCGCGGGGCGCAGCACCAGCGTGGGGCACTGGACGCTGGGAAGGACGTCGCGCACATCGGTGTCGCCGATCATCGCCAGCGACGCGGCGGCGGCAGCAGGACTCATCGCGAGACGCTGGATGCGCGCCATCAGCGGTCGCTGCCGCCCGTCCTGACCGGCGACGACGTCAGCCAACGGGCTCGCCTCGGTGCCCCAGGACTCGACGAGCGTCTGCACCATCGCGGCGCGCTGCTCGATGCTGGGCGCCCATTCGTATCCCGGCCCGGCCACCAGGCGGGGCTGCGGCGAGAGCAGGACGAGCGCTCGCACGAGGTCCGGATGCGAGGCCGCGAACAGCGCCGTCAGGCCGCAGCCCTCGAGGTAGGAGGCCAGCACCGGCTGCTCGGAACCGACTGCGTCGATCACGGCCTGGACGTCGTCGATCTGCTCCTCCAGCGGCGTTGCCCCGGCGATGCCGTCGGACATCCCGCTCCCGCGCCGGTCGAACAGGATCAGGCGTGAGAACGATGCGAGCCGCTCGTAGAAGCGCGAGAAGGACGGGAGCTCCCAGAACATCTCCGTGTTCGACAGGTAGGACGGAACCAGAACGATGTCGAGCGGGCCCTCGCCCGCCACCTGGTAGGCGATCTGCAGATCACCGCTCGGTGCGTAGCGCGTCTGCGGAACGTCCACGGGGCCACACTATCCGCGCATTCCCGAGCGCACCGCAAGCACCACGGCGCCCGGGCTGCGCTACACGGCGGCGCTGAGGTCCTTCAGCACCGCGAGCACCTGCTCGTCGTGGGTCTTCGGGCTCACCTTCGGGATGACGTGTCGCACCACCCCTTCGGCGTCGATGACGAAGGTCGCTCGCTGCGCCCCCCAATATGTCCTGCCGTACATCGACTTCTCCGCCCACACGCCGTAGGCCTCGCAGACCGCGTGGTCCTCGTCGGCCAGCAGCGGGAAGTTCAGGTCGTACTTCTCGTGGAACCTCTTGACCTTCTTCACCGGGTCGGGCGAGACCCCGAGGACGACCGCGCCGGACCCCTCGTACTCGGGCAGGTGGTCGCGCACGCCGCATGCCTGTGTCGTGCAGCCCGGCGTGTCGGCCTTGGGGTAGAAGTAGAGGACGACCGTCCTGCCACGCAGGTCCGCGAGGCTCACCTGGTCGCCGTCCTGGTCGGGCAGGGTGAAGTCCGGGGCCTGCTCACCGGTCTCGATCATCTTGTGGTCCTTTCACGTCGGGTCGGTCGGTCTCCTCGACGATACGCACCGCGCGACGGAGCGGCCCACGGATCGGCAGATCCATGGGGCCCGCGTGTGCGGCCCTGCACGTGCTGCGCGCATCCCGGGTCACTTCAGCAGCCGTGAGAGCCGACGATCCTTCAGCACGCGACCCCCGGTCTGGTCCTGCGGGCAGTAGCAGAGCACGTAGTCCTCGTAGTGCACGGCCTCGATCGTCGCTCCGCAGCGCGGGCACGGCTCACCCTGCCGGCGGTGCACCTCCAGCGGCAGCGGCAGCTTGTCGGGAAGCGGCAGCTGCAGCACGCCCTCGTAGTGCTCGATCGCGCCGCCCAGGCGCGTGACGATCGCCTCGCGCAGCGCCGTGGCCTCGCGGGCGTCGAGGTCGTCGCCGCGCTTGAAGGGCGACAGCCGCGCGGTCCACAGGATCTCGTCGACCCACGAGCGCCCGATGCCGGTGATCACGTGCTGATCGCGCAGCACGGCGTGCAGCGGCCGCGCGCCCTGGCCGGCGAGCAGCTGCTGCATCTCGGGCGGTTCGGGCCAGGCCTCGGGCCCGAGCGCCGCGATCGCGTCGTCCTGCTCGACCGCGTCCGTCGCCAGCAGCTTCACCCAGGCCCGCTGCTTCGTGCCGAACTCGCGCAGGCGCAGCTCACGGTCACCCTCGATCCGGACGAGCAGCCGCGAGGTGCGGTCCTTGATCGACGCGCGCCTGTCGTACAGCTGCAGCCGTCCCGCGGACATGAGGTGGATCAGCAGCGACAGATCACCGGACGCGTCGACGACGAGGTGCTTGCCGCGGCGGCGCACCGCCGTGATCGCCCGGCCGGCGAGCGCGTCCAACGGCGGGTCGAACGTCTTGAGCGCGTTGATCCCCGGCGCCATCGCCGACTCGATCGTCGCGCCGCGCAGCGCCGCGTCGATCCGCCGCGCCGTGATCTCGACCTCCGGAAGCTCCGGCATACGCCTCCAGTCTGCCGCACCTTCCGCACCGGCTCCAGCGCGGCCGGCCGCACAACGACGAACGCCCCGGTGGGCCGGGGCGTTCGAAGAGGGCGGGGGCTGAGGCCCGCGCGGAGCTAGGCGGCTTCCCGCAGCGCGTTCACGCGCTCGAGCGTCGCCAGGCGGTCGAGCGCCCGCTGCTCGAGGCGCTGGGCCTCGGCGGTGCTGACGCCCAGCTTGCGGCCGGCCTGGGCCGCGGTGTGCGGCTGCTCGCCGCGGCGGCCGAAGCGCAGCTCGATGACCTGACGCTCCTCGGCCGGCAGCTCCTGGAGGGCGATGTCGAGCTGATCGGCGACGTCGTCGCGGCCGACCTCCTCCTCAGGGGAGAGGGCGTGGCTGTCGAGCAGCTCACCGAGGCTCGCCGAGTCGTCGTCGCCGACGCGGGCGTCGAGGCTGGCGGGCTTGGAGTCGAGCTTGCGCAGGCGCTCCACCTCGGCCGGCTCGAAGCCGGTCTCGGCGGCGATCTCCTCCGGCGTCGGATCGCGCTCGAGCTTCGCCGCCAGATCGGCCGCGACGCGGTCGACCTTGCGGGTCTGCTGGGCGACGTTCGCCGGCAGGCGCACCGTGCGGGCCGTGTTGTCGAGCCCGCGCTGGATCGCCTGGCGGATCCACAGCGTCGCGTACGTCGAGAAGCGGAAGCCCTTGCGGTAGTCGAACTTCTCCGCGGCGCGGATCAGGCCGATCATGCCCTCCTGGACGAGGTCGGACATGCCGAGCCCCAGGCCCTGGTAGCGGCGCGCGATCGAAACCACGAGGCGCAGGTTCGAGTTGATCAGGAGCTCCTTGGCGCGCAGGTCGCCACGCTCGATCCGCTTGGCGAGGTCGAGCTCCTCCTTCGGGCGAAGCAGGCGGTACTGCGCCGCGCGGCGCAGGAGCTGGTCGACGGGGTCGGCGACCGTGGTCGGCTCACGGACCTCGTCGGGAAGGTTCTTTGCGATGTTCAGTGTCATTTCCATATATATCCGATACCTAGAGTCGGATTTTAGCGCAGATTCGTTGCGCGTGCAACTGGCTGATCGCCCACACCCCGATGACAGCCGTGTGGGCCGAAGATCACGAGGAGCGACGCGGAGATTTCAGCCGAGGCTGAAGTCCGGCGGATGCTTTCGCACGCCCGTAAACCCCACCTCAAGACCTCGAGGGGAAGCTTCGAACGACGTACGGAGACCTACACCACCGTTCCGCAGAGGATACGCACGAATGCCGGTCGGCGCTCAGCGGTGCACGCGCGCCTGCACGGCGCGCGCCCGATCTACGGGAAACCCGCAACACCGCGCTGCACCCCCAGGATAGCCTCGCGCCATGCGCCAGCTCACCAGCCTGGACGCCCAGTTCCTCGCCCTGGAGAACGGGCGCACGCATGGACATGTGGGCAGCATCGCGGTCTACGACCCGTCGACGGCGCCCGGCGGCCTCGTCACCCTCGCGGACCTCAAGCGGATGCTGCGCGAGCGGATGCACCTCCTCAAGCCCTTCAGCTGGCGGCTCGTCAGCGTGCCGTTCAGCCTCGACCACCCGTTCTGGGCCGAGGAGGAGGAGGTCGACCTCGACTACCACGTGCGCGAGCTCGCGCTGCCCGCTCCCGGCGATCTGCGCCAGCTGGCCGACCAGGCCGCCCGGATCTTCGAGCGCGGGCTGGACCGCGACCACCCGCTGTGGGAGATGTACCTGATCCAGGGCCTGCAGGACGGCCGGATCGGCCTGCTGACGAAGGTCCACCATGCGGCGCTCGACGGCCTCTCCGGCGCGGAGATCCTCGTGACGCTGATGGACGTCGAGCCGACCGGGCGCGAGATCCCGCCGCCCGACCCGCGGTCGGCGCCCGACCCGGTCCCGGGCCGTGCCGAGCTGCTCGCGCGGAGCCTCGTCGCCACGCCGCGCCATTCGCTGCGCGCCCTGCGCTCGATGCCCGGGACGTTGCCGAACCTGGACCTCGTCCCGACACTGCGCAGCGTTCCCGGGATCAACGCGATCGCCGGCGCCGCGCGGCGCGTCGCGGGCGCCGTCCCCGGCAACGACGACGACCTGTCGGTCGAGCGGATGCTCGCGCCGCGGACGAGCCTCAACCGCCGGATCTCCGCGCATCGCCGCGTCGCCCTGACGACGCTCGCGCTGTCGGACGTCAAGCGGATCAAGGACCACTTCGGCGTGACGGTCAACGACACGATCGTCGCGATCACCGCGGCGGCGCTGCGCTCGTGGCTGCTCGCGCACGACGAGCTGCCGGACGATCCGCTGCTCGCCATGGTCCCGGTCTCCGTGCGGCGCCCGGAGGAGTTCGGGACGTTCGGCAACCGCGTGTCGATGATGGTCGTCCCGATCCCGACCAACGAGCCGGACGCCGCGCAGCGCGTCGCACAGGCCCATGACGCGCTCGACATCGCCAAGGCCCGCCACAAGCTCACGCCCCGCATGCTCATGGAGGACGCCAACGAGGGCATCCCCCCGGCGCTGCTCGGGCGCACGGCACGGGCGCTGCTGCGCGTCGCCGGCTCCGGCCAGCTCAACCCGCCGCTGAACGTCGTCATCTCGAACGTGCCCGGCTCGCCCGTCCCGCTCTACTGCGCCGGCGCCCGGTTGGAGGCGAACTACCCGCTCTCGGTGATCACCGACGGCATGGGGCTGAACCTCACGATCATCAGCTACCGCGACCGGATCGACTTCGGGATCATCGGGGACCGCGAGGAGGTTCCGGACGTGTGGTTCCTCGCCGACGCGGTCGAGGACGCCTTCACCGAGCTGCTCGCGCTGCTGCCGGCCGTCAGCTCGAAGCGCCCGCCGCGGCGGCCCCCGGCAGCGGCGTCGTGAAGCCGACGTGGCGCGCCCGCCACGCGTCGAGCGCGGCGAGCAGCCACGCGTACAGCGCGTCGCCCGCCGGGTCGGCGACCGCGGCGGCGGGCGCCGTGCCGATGCAGAACCCGTAGGGGCTCACCGCCGGCGCATGGCCGACCGTGGCGAACGGCAGGCGCCGGCGCTCGAACGCCGCGATGCCGTCCGCTGTGATCTCCGGCCCGACCAGCACGGCGTCGGCGCGTGGCGTGTGCTCGTGGGGCTCCGCGATGCGCCCGCCGGAGGCGGGCCAGACGGCGGTCGCGGCACCCTGGGCGCGCAGGCCCGCGAGCGCGGCCGCCGCGCCCGGCGTCCCGGCGACGCGCAGGGGACGCATCCGCAGGGCCTGGCGCTGCACGTTCGCCCAGTGCGCGCGGATGTCCTCCTGCTTGCTGATGCGCTCCTCGTGGCGGGTGCGGTACACAGCCGCGACGACCGGGACGACGAGCGGGTCGGCGTGCCGCGTGAGCCGCAGCCCCATCTCCCAGTCCTCGCCGAGGATGCCCTCGCGCTGGCGCGCCTCGGGGAGCCCGGCGCGGTGGGCCAGCACGTTCTGGTCGATCAGGCAGGTGAGCTCGTGGTGCTGGCGGTCCCACGGGGAGAGCACGATCTCGGGCGCGAGCACGTCGGGGAGCTCGACGAGACGCGCGCCGTAGAGCACGTCGGCGTCGGGGTGGCCGTCGAACGCCCAGGCCACGGCGCGCAGCCAGTGCGGTGACATCAGGTTGTCGTCGTCGAGGTAGGCGACGAGCTGTCCGCGCACCTCGTCCAGTGCGAGGTTGCGCGCCGCGCCGGGACCCACGTTCGCCGGGCTGCGCAGCAACCGGATGCGCGGCTCGGCGGCCGCGAGCTCCTCCAGGAGGACGGGCGTCCCGTCGTCGCTCTGGTCATCGACGACGAGCAGCTCCCAGCGCTCGTGCGTCTGCGCGCGAACCGACGCGATCGCCTCGCCCAGCATCGCGCAGCGATTGCGCGTGGGCATGATGACGGAGACGAGCGTGTCGCTCGGACCGAGGGACGCGATGCTCGCCGTCGTCGCGGAGATCAGCTCGAGCGTCTCGAGCCGCGAGTACTCGAGCACCGCCCGATCCTCCCCGCGCTCGATCCGCTGCGCGAGCGCGAGGTCGCCGTCGGCCGCCTGCTGGACACCGTCGATGACGCGCTGCTCGACGCGGTCGATGGCGTCGTGCACGCCGACGACCACGCGCTGCTCGAGTGCGTCGATCGAGCGCTGCAGCGCGTCCAGGCGCGCGTCCTGCCGGTCCGCGCCGGTGAGGTGGCGCAGCCGTGCTGCGATGCGAGCCCGCGCGCGGGCGCGGGTGACAGGCGGACGCGCCATCCTCCGAACTCTAGACGCGGGTGCTACGGCTTCGGGGCGGCCGCCGCGTTCACCTTCCGGGTCGAGCTGCAGACCGTCGTGCGGGTGCCGGACCTGCTCGAGCGCCGCGTCACGCAGGCCGGGCGGCAGACGTGCACGACCTTCCCCGTCTTCTTCGAGCGCTTCATGACGCAGCGCGGCTGCTGGCAGACACGCACGAGCTTCTTCGTGCGCTTCGAGATCCGCAGCGCGCAGCGCGGTGCGCAGGTCGTCGAGCTGCGGAGCGTCCTGCCGGCTGCGGTCACGACGGTCGTCGTCCTGCACGTCTGGGTGCCGTTCGCGCCGGTGCCCGTCGTGCCACCGCCGCTGCCCGTGCCGCCACCCGTGCCGCCGGTCCCGCCGGAGCCCGACCCGCCCGAGCCGAACTTCACGATCGGGGAGAGCGGCGGGATCGGCGACGTGACGTCGGCGAAGTCGTTCCCGGCGTAGTAGGGCTTGCGGATCCCCGCGGAGAAGGCGTCCTGGGATGACTGGGAGGTCTCGATGCGCCAG
>JADGPM010000234.1 GCA_017882425.1 Solirubrobacteraceae bacterium | reverse complement strand
TGCCCACGACCGCCGCGTGCAGGTCGCCGCGAAAGCGCACGAGCAGCACGACCACCGTCGCCGCGAGCGCGGCGAGTGCCGGCGCCGCCATCCGCGCGAGGTAGACGCCGCCGGAGACGTGCTCGGTTCCCAGGACGATGAGGTTCGTCAGGCTCGAGCCGGGCAGCAGCAGCGAGGCCCCGTTTGCCACGACGACCGTCCCGTAGAGGAAGGGCGCGCGCGGCACGCCGCGCCGCGTGGCGGCCGCGAGCGCGATCGGAGTCAGGAAGACCACGGCGGTGTCGAGGTTCAGCACGATCGTGACGCCCGCCACGAGGCCGAGCGTCGCCAGGTACAGCGCGACGGGCGGCCCCGGCAGCCGCTCGAGCCGGCGGGCGGCAGCGGCGAAGAGCCCGTCGGCGGCGGCGACCGCGCCGATCAGCAGCAGGGCCGTCACGAGGACGAACGCGGGGAGGGTCTGGTCGAGTGCCGCCCGCGCGTTCGTCACGGACCGGGTCCTGGCCGATCGCGGTCAGCGTGAAACAGCGCTGCGCACCGCGCGTCGTTCGGCGCGGATCGCCTTCGGCCCGCGCGTCTCGAGATCCTCGAACATCGTGCGGATCTCGGCGAAGATCTGATCGGCGACCTCCTGCTGCTGCTCACGCGTGGCATCCTCGATCGCCTCGAAGCGCAGCGGGTCGCCGTACTGCACCGTGACCTTCGGCAGCTGGAGCTTCTTCCAGTTGCGCACGCGCTGGGAGCCGCTGATCGCCACCGGCACCACGGTCGCGCCCGACTCGAGCGCGACGCGCCCGATGCCGCGCTTGGCGCGGTCGGCGAGCTTGCCGGTGCGCGAGCGCCCGCCCTCGCAGTACATGCAGATCGTCCCGCCGCGCTCGAGGATCGAGTTGGCGACCTGGAAGGAGAGCTCGTCGGCGTAGCCGCGGCGGACCGGGAACACGCCGCCGCGCTTCATGATCCACGCGAAGACGCCCTTGTAGAGCTGGGACTTCGCCATGAACTGGACCTTGCGGCGCGTCGCGACCCCGAGGAAGAAGTGGTCGATGTTCGAGAAGTGGTTCGGCGCGAAGATCACGGGGCCGCTGGTCGGCACCTTCTGCGCGTCGATGCAGGTCGCCCGGAAGCCGATCCAGGAGTAGAGCGACATCACGATCCGCACGACGTCATAGACCCAGTCGGGCTTGTGCGTCAGCGGCCAGTCGTAGTACTTCTGCAGCTCGGACAGCGGGCGCGGGTCCTTGTAGACCTGCGCCTTCATCTGCACCAGGCCGGGATCGCTCTCCGGCGCCGGCTGCCGTGTCTCGTCGCTCATGACCTGTCAGACCCTTCCGGGCCTCCGAGGTTACGCCTCGACCCAGCCGCGCGAGCGATCGAGCGCGCGATTCCAGTCGTGCAGCAGCCCTTCACGCTCGTTCGCGGTCATCGCGGGCTCGTAGCGCGCGCCCTCGTGCCACAGCCCGCGGACGGCCGCCTGCGTCCAGACGCCGGCGCCGACCCCGGCCAGCAGCGCGGCGCCCAGCGCGGTCGTCTCGGAGATCTCCGGGACGACGACGGGAATCCCGAGCACGTCGGCCTGGAACTGCATCAGCCAGCCGTTGGCGGTGGCGCCGCCATCGGCCTTCAGGCACGTCAGCCGGCGGCCCGACACGGCCTCGATGGCGCGAACCGCGTCGACCGTCTGGTAGGCGATCGCCTCGAGCGCGGCGCGGGCGAGGTGCGCGCGGCCCGTGCCGCGCGTGAGCCCGACGATCGTGCCGCGCGCGTACGGATCCCAGTGCGGCGAGCCCAGCCCGGTCAGCGCCGGAACGAAGTAGACGCCGTCGTTCCCGTCGAGCGAGGCGGCGAGCGCCTGGCTCTCGCCCGCGTCACGGATGATGCCCAGCCCGTCACGCAGCCACTGCACCGCGGCGCCGGTGACGAAGATCGAGGCCTCCAGGGCAAAGAGGGTGCGCCGCCCGATCGCCCACGCGACCGTCGCCAGAAGCCCCTCGGGAGCGCTCGCCGGAGGCACGTCGCCGGTGTTCACGAGCACGAAGGAGCCGGTCCCGTAGGTGTTCTTCCCCTCCCCCGGGTCCAGACACGCCTGCCCGTAGAGGGCCGACTGCTGATCGCCCGCGATCCCGGCGACGGGGACGCCGTCGTGCCCTGGGAGTGCGTGCGCGCGCACGGCGCCGAACGCGCCGATCGACGGGCGAACCTCCGGCAGCGCGGCGATCGGCACGCCGAAGAGATCGCACAGCTCCTGGGACCACGCGCCCGTGTGGAGGTCGTAGAGCATCGTGCGCGAGGCGTTCGACGGGTCGGTGACGTGCTCGCCGGTGAGCTTGAACGCCAGCCAGGAGTCGATCGTGCCGAACACGGCGCGCCCGTCGCGCACGCGCCCTGCGAGCCCGTCGACCTCGCGCATCAGCCACTGCATCTTCGTCGCCGAGAAGTACGGGTCGAGCACGAGCCCGGTGCGTGCGCGCACGAGCGGCTCGTGGCCCTGTGCGCGCAGCTCGTCGCAGCGCGCCGCGGTCCGGCGGTCCTGCCAGACGAGCGCGTGATGCAGCGGCTCGCCGGTCACGGGGTCCCAGACGCACACGGTCTCGCGCTGGTTGGTGATGCCGATCGCCAGCAGCCCGCCCGGGCGGATGCCCGCATCCTCGAGCGCCTCGAGGGCGACTGCGCGCGTGATGGCCCAGATCTCGGCGGCGTCGTGCTCGACCCAGCCCGGCCGGGGGAAGTGCTGGCGCAGTTCCCGGTAGGCGCGCCCGATCAGCTGCGCGTCGGCGTCGAAGACCAGGCAGGTCGAGCCGGTCGTGCCCTGATCGATCGCGAGGATCACGGCGGCAGCCTACTCGCGGCGCGGCGGAACTCGACCGGCGGGCGAAAGTCCGTGGGTGCGGTTCCGACCGTGTGTCGGTGGGAGCGGGGCCCACACGTCCGTACCTTCCGGAGCGTGATCGATGTGATGAACCAGGTGACTTCGCACACGTCTCCTCCTGTGACGCAGCAGCCGGTTCACCGCTCGATCGCGTGTAGACGCGTGCTGCGGGCCTGACCCTCCTTGCAGGCGCGTCCCCGGCAGGGGACGGGGCCGAGTGAACACCCGGGCGGTGGGGGACACACCGCCCGGGTTTCGGCCGCTCTCAGCCCTTGCGCAGCCGCCGCGAGGCCCAGACGGCGACGAAGTCCCCGAGCTGGCGCAGCCGGTGGGAGAACCCGCGCCAGGTGCGCCCTGTGGCGCGGTGCTCGAGGTCGACCTCGACCTCGGCGACCCGGTATCCGGCGCGCACCGCGTCGACGGTCATGCCGATCTCCATGCCGAAGCGCGGCGCGAACGGCATCACGGCCGCCAGGACCTCGGGGCGCAGCGCGCGCTGCCCGGAGATCGGCGCGCGCAGCCGCAGGCCGGTGAGGTCGCGGATCGCCCAGCGTGCGAAGCCGACGGCGAACCCGAACCCGCCACCGATCCGTCGCGCGAAGACGGCGACCGCGAGGTCTGTCTCACCGCGGTCGACCGCCTCGAGCAGCGGGGCGAGCCGCGCCGCGCTGGCGGCGAGGTCGGCGTCGCACAGCAGCACGAGCTCGGGGTCGCGCTCCAGCGCACGCTCCGCCGCCCGTCCGGCCGCCCCGCCCTTTCCCGCCGCGCGATCGAGCCGCACCACCTCGGCGCCGGCTGCCGCGGCGACCTGCGCCGTGTCGTCGCGCGAGCCGTCGTCGGCGACGATCACGTGGGCGCCCGGAAAGGCCTCGCGGACGCCCTCGACGGTCGCGGCGATCCGGTCCGCCTCCTCGCGGGCGGCGATGACGACGGTGAGGCGGGTTGCGTCCATGGCGCGGGCTATCGTGCCAGAGAGCTCCCGTCCCGCTGCTCCCGGAGGTCCCGCACGTGCCCGACATCGAGGCCCACATCACCGGAACGGTGTGGAAGATCGAATGCCAGATCGGTGACACGATCGCCGAGGGCGACACCGTCGTCATCCTCGAGTCCATGAAGATGGAGATGCCGGTCGAGGCCGAGGACGAGGGCACCGTCAGGGAGATCCTCTGCGAGGAGGGCCAGGCGGTGAACGAAGGCGACACGCTCGTCGTGCTGGAGTAGTGCATCCGCCCCGGGCGCGGCGATAGCCTCGTCGGCTCATGCCCGGTGAACTGCGGCAGGACCGGCCGGCCGACGGCGTCCTGCGTCTGACCATCTCCAACCCCGACAAGCGCGGGGCGCTGGACCACGCGATCCTCGACGCGCTGATCGAGGCCGTCAGCGGCGCCGAGGCGCGCTGCATCGTCCTCACGGGCGAGGGCGCGTACTTCTCCTCCGGCTACGACATCGGCGACATTCCGGACGACGTCTTCGCCGTCGAGGCCGAGAAGCTCGTCGCGCACCCGTTCACCGAGGCGCTGGACGCGCTCGACGCGAGCGACATCCCGACCGTCTGTGCGATCAACGGGCCGGCGATCGGTGGCGGGCTCGAGCTCGCGCTCTGCTGCGACCTGCGCTTCGCGGCCCGCGGCGTCCAGTTCGGCATGCCGCCCGCGAAGCTCGGCCTCATCTACTCGCACACGGGGCTGCGGCGCTTCATCAACGCGATCGGCGCCCCGCGCACGCGCGAGCTGTTCCTCGTCGGCCGGCGCGTCCCGGCGGCGACCGCGCTCGCCTGGGGCCTCGTCAACGACGTCGTCGCGCCCGAGGGCCTGGAGGCCGGCGTGCTCGACTGGGCCGCGGAGCTCGCAGCCAACGCGCCGCTCAGCGTGCGCGGCAACAAGCGCGTGATCCGGGCGCTGCTCGCCGCCGAGGGCGCGCTGGACCCGGACGTCGAGGCCGAGCTGATCGCGCTGCGCGAATCCTCCTTCGCCTCGCAGGACATGCGCGAGGGCGTCCGTGCGTTCGCCGAGAAGCGCGCGGCGCGCTGGCAGGGCGCGTGAGGCTCGCCACCTGGAACGTCAACTCGCTGCGCGCGCGCCTGCCACGCGTGCTGGAACTGCTCGCCAAGCACGACCCCGACGTCGTGCTGCTCCAGGAGACGAAGGTCGCCGCCGACCAGTTCCCCGTCGGGGAGCTCGCCGAGGCGGGCTACGAGGCCTGCCACCACAGCGCCGGGCAGTGGGCCGGGGTCGCCGTCCTCGCCCGCAGGGGCCTGGGCATCGCCGACACGCGCGCCGGCCTGCCCGGCGAGGTGCGCGCCGAGGAGGCCCGCTGGATCGAGGCCGACGTGCCGGGTCTGGGCGTCCGCGTCGCCAGTGCCTACGTCGTCAACGGGCGTGAGGTCGGCAGCCCGACCTTCGACGAGAAGCTCGCCTTCCTCGACGCGATGGCCGCGCGCGCGGGCGACGTGCGCGCGGCCGCCGGGGCGCCGCTCGTGATCGGCGGGGACTTCAACGTCGCCCCCACCGACGCCGATGTCTACGACCCGGGCGCGTTCGCGGGCGCGACCCACGTGACGGCGCCCGAGCGCGAGCGCGTCGCCGCGATCCTCGAGGCGGGCGACCTCGTCGACGCCTACCGCGCGGTCCACCCCGACGAGCCGCAGTTCACGTGGTGGGACTACCGCCAGGGACACTTCCATCGCGGCCTGGGCATGCGCATCGACCTGCTGCTGGTCAGCGCCGGCCTCGCCGGACGGCTGCGCGCGTGCGGCATCGACCGCGACCTGCGCAAGGGCACGAAGCCGAGCGATCACGCTCCGCTCCTGGCCGACCTGCAGGACGCCACGTGAGCGACCTGACGCTGCGGCTGCCGGACGGCCGCACGCTGGGCTACGCGCGTTACGGCGACCCGGACGGGACGCCCGTCGTCTACCACCACGGCGGCCTGAGCTGCCGGCGCGACATCGCGTTCGCCGACGCGCGGCTGCGCGAGCGTGGCGTGCAGGTGCTCGCGCCCGACCGGCCCGGCACCGGCACGTCCACGCGCCGCCCGGGCATGCGGATCGCCGACGTCTTCGCTGACACGCGCGTCCTCGTGGACACGCTGGGCCTGGAGCGGTTCGCGCTGCTCGGCTGGTCGGCCGGCGGCCCGTACACGCTCGCGTGCGCGCACGGCTTCGGCGACCGCGTCAGCGGCGCGGCGACCGTCGGCGGCGCAGGACCGCTGGACACGACCGAGCTCGTGCGCGGCCTGGGCCTGGACGCCGACCGGCTGCTGTTCACGCTGGCGCGGTTCGCACCGCTGCTCGCGCGCCTGCCGCTCGCGCTGGCGCGCCGCGTGCCCGCCCGCTGGATCAGCTCGCGGATGGGGCAGGGCTTCAACTCGCCGGCCGACCGTGCGGCGATCGCCGCGATGGCCCCGGACGAGGCGCACGACTGGTTCATCGAGGCCGCGCGGCAGGGCACCGCCGGCATCGTCGACGACTACCGCGCGCTGATCTGCGAGTGGGGCTTCCAGCTCGAGGACGTCCGCGCGCCGGTGATCCTCTGGCAGGGCGCCGAGGACCGGATCGTGCCGCTGCAGGAGACGCGCGGCCTCGCCGAGCGCCTCCCGGCCGCCGAGGTGCGGATCGTCCCCGCCGCAGGGCACTTCCTGCTGCGCGAGCACCTCGACGCGATCCTCGACGGTGTGCTCCCGAGCTCGGCCCGCGCAGGCTCGTAACACCGTCCGCCCGCGGTGGCAGGCTGCCGGACATGGCCCCGCTCATCACCCAGGAAGAGGCGCACCGGCTCGGGGCGCTGACCGATCCCAAGGACATCGAGGCGCTCGTCGAACGCGCCTGGCAGGCGCGCCTGGAGCGGTTCGGGGACGCGACGGACATGTGCTCGCTGGTCAACGCGAAGTCCGGCGGCTGCGCCGAGGACTGCGGCTTCTGCGCGCAGTCGCGCTTCGCGGACGCCGAGACGCCGATGCACGCGATGATGGAGCCCGAGCAGATCCTCGAGCACGCGCGCGCGGCCGAGGCCGCCGGCGCCCACCGCTTCTGCATGGTCACCCAGGGCCAGGGCCTCTCCCGGCGCGACTTCCAGAAGTTCCTCGACGGCGTCGCGCTCGTCGCCAGGGAGACGAACCTCAAGCGCTGCGCCTCGATCGGCCACATGAGCGTCGCGCGCGCGCTGCAGCTCAAGGAGGCCGGCGTCCAGCGCGTCCACCACAACGTCGAGACGGCCGAGTCCTACTACGACGAGGTCGCGACGACGGTGCGCTACGAAGGTCGCCTGCGCACGATCGACGCGGTCAAGGAGGCCGGGCTGGAGACGTGCGTCGGCGGCATCCTGAACCTCGGCGAGACGCCCGCGCAGCGCGTCGAGATGGCCTTCCAGCTGGCGGAGATCAACCCCACGAGCGTGCCGATCAACCTGCTGATCCCCAAGGCGGGCACGAAGTTCGGCGAGCGCGAGATGATGAACCCGTGGGAGGCCGTGCAGTGGGTCGCGATCTTCCGGCTGATCCTCCCCGATGCGCTGTTCCGCCTCTGCGGTGGCCGCGTGCAGAACCTCGCCGAGCTGCAGCCGCTCGCAGTCAAGGCCGGCGTCAACGGCGTGATGATGGGCAACTTCCTGACGACGCTCGGCAACACGCCGCAGGAGGATCGCGACATGTTCACCGATCTCGGGCTGAACATCGCGCGCCAGCCCGACAACGGCGCCAACCCGCGGCCGGACAACCGCTCGGGCTGGATGACCGGTGAGACGCCGAACGTCGTCGAGACCTACCTCGACGATGCGGGTCGGGCGACGGGCGACCCGACCGACGCCGGCGGGACCTTCGAGGTGCGCCTCTGGGATCCGTCCAAGCAGCTGCGCTACGCCAAGAAGCAGAAGGACAAGGTCGCGTGAGCGGCGTCGACGTCGAGCGCCGGCTCGAGGAGCTGCAGGACCTCGGTCTGTACCGGCGCCTGCGCATGACGAGCGGACCGCAGGGCCCGCGGGTCGTGCTCGACGGCAAGCCGGTCCTGCTGCTGTGCTCGAACAACTACCTCGGCCTGGCCGACCATCCGCGCGTGCGCGAGGCCGCCGCCGACGCGGCGATGCGCTGGGGCGTGGGCGCCGGCGGCTCGCGGCTCGTCTCGGGCACCATGCGGATCCACCGCAAGCTCGAGGAGCGCCTTGCGGCCTTCAAGGGCAGCGAGGCCGCGCTGCTGTTCGGCTCGGGGTACCTGGCGAACATGGGCGTCGTCAGCGCCCTCGCCGGGGACGGCGAAATCGTCTTCTCCGACGAGCTCAACCACGCGTCGATCATCGACGGCTGCCGCCTGTCGCGGGCGCGCACGTTCGTCTACCGCCACAACGACATGGACCACCTCGCGTGGGGCCTTGAGCGGGCGGAGCGCCGCGGCGCACTGATCGTCACGGACTCGGTCTTCTCGATGGACGGCGACGTCGCCCCGCTCGGCGAGATCGTCGAACTGGCGCGCCGCCACCGCGTGCGCGTCGCCGTGGACGAGGCACACGGCGTCGGGTGCATCGGCCCCGGCGGCCGCGGCGCGGTCCACGAAGCAGGGCTCGAGCGCGAGGTCGACGTCGTCGTCGGCACGCTGGGCAAGGCGCTGGGCTCGTACGGTGCCTACGCGACGTGCGACCGCGAGCTGGCGCGCTACCTCGTCAACACCGCCCGGCCGTTCATCTTCTCGACGGCCCCGCCGCCGCCATCGGTCGCCGGCGCGCTTGCGGCGCTGGAACTGCTGATCGTCGAGCCGCGCCGCGTCGAGCGCCTGGCGGCCAACAGCGCGGCGCTGCGCGACGAGCTGGCGCGCGAGGGCTTCGACGTCTCGAGCTCCACCACGCAGATCGTGCCACTCGTCATCGGCGACGCCACGCAGGCGATGGCGATCTGCGAGCAGGCGATCGAGCACGGCGTGTTCGCCCAGGCGATCCGGCCGCCCACCGTGGCCGAGGGCACCTCGCGCCTGCGCCTCGCCGTGATGGCGACGCACAGCAGGGACGAGCTGCGCGAGGCCGCCCGCGTGCTCGGGCGCGCCGCGCTGAAGACGGGGTTCCGGCCCGGCGACGGCCTCCCCGTCGCCGCCGCGCGCGACCTGGCGCCTGAGCGCGCCGCCGCCTAGCGGGGCTTCCGGCGGCCATGCGCGGCCTCTTCGTCACCGGCACCGACACCGGCGTCGGCAAGACCGTCGTCGCCGCGGCGATCGCGGCGGCGCTGCGCGCCCGCGGCGAGCGCGTCGCCGCCGTCAAGCCGGTCGTCACGGGCCTGGACGAGGCCGGCGAGCCGGGCGCACCACCGCCGGACCACGAGCTGCTCGCGGCCGCCGCAGGCGTCGATCCGGCGAGCGTGACGCAGCTGACGTTCGCCCCCCCGCTCTCGCCGCATCTCGCGGCACAGCTGGCAGGCGTCGCGATCGAGCCGGCGGCGCTCATCGCGGCAGCACGCGCGGCGGCACGCGATGCGACCGCGCTGGTCGCCGAAGGGGTCGGCGGCCTGCTCGTGCCGCTCACGGCCGGGTACCTGATCCGCGACTACGCGCTCGAGCTGGGGCTCGGGCTGGTCGTCGTCGCGCGGCCCGGCCTGGGCACGATCAACCACACGCTCCTGACCCTGGAGGCCGCGCGTGCGGCGGGCCTGCGCGTGGCGGGCGTCGTGCTGACGCCGTGGCCCGCGGCGCCGGGCGAGCCGCTGGAGTCCAACCGCGCGACGATCACGGCGCTCGGCCGCGTCGACGTCGCGACGCTGGCGCACACCGCGCTCGACGTCGGGGCGCTCGCACGCGCCGGCGCCCGCCTCCCGCTCGAGCGCTGGCTCAGCTGAGCCCTTCGAAGCCCGGCGCCCGCAGCCGCGGCGTGAACGAGGCGATCACCTCGTAGGTCGCGACGCCGGCGAGCACGTACGGGTCCTCGTCGAAGAACGCCGCGGCGCGCTCGGGCTCCATCTCGGCGAGCAGGATCACCCCGCCCGTCGGCGGCGTGCGACGCCCCGCGGCCAGGACGCTCCCCGCCGCCACATGCCCGGTGAGCCATGCGAGGTGCGCCTCACGGTGGCGATCGACCTCGTCCAGCGGCGCGGTGTAGGTGCTGCTCGCGATGTGCATGACCGAAGTACAGCGGATCTGGCGCGGCCACTACGCTCGCCCGCGTGCAGGGCCACGAGCCGAGCCGCACGGCGCTGGGCGCCGCGACGCATCGCGCCGCCCACCAGGTGCTGGAGGGCGGGATCATCTTCGGCGACCCGCTGGCCTGCGTGATCCTCGGGCGCCCGCCGGAGGAGATCGCGCGCGAGGCGTCGGCGGACCCCGCGCGCCGGCCGCTGCGCCTGTTCATCGCCGCGCGCAGCCGCTTCGCCGAGGATGCGCTCGCGGACGCCGTCGCTCGCGGGGTCCGCCAGGCGGTCGTGCTCGGCGCCGGGCTCGACACGCTCGCGCTGCGCCGGCCCCGCGACGGCGTGCGCGTCTTCGAAGTCGACCACCCCGCGACGCAGGCCTTCAAGCGCGAGCGCCTCGCCGCCGCGGGCCTGGCGGTGCCGGACGCGCTGACCTTCGCCCCGGTCGACTTCGAGCGCGAGGACCTCGCCGCGGGCCTCGCGCGGGCCGGGTTCGACGCCGGCGCCCCGGCGTTCTTCGCGTGGCTGGGCGTGGTGCCGTACCTGACGGCCACTGCGGTGGCGGGCACGCTCGCCCGCATCGTCGCCGTCCCCGGCGCGGAGGTCGTCTTCGACTATGTCGTGCCGCGTGACCGGCTCGCTCCCGAGCGCCGCGCGCAGGTGGACGCGCTCACGGCCCGGGTGGCCGCCGCGGGCGAGCCCTTCCGCTGCAGCTTTGACCCCGCAGCACTCGCTGCGCAGCTCCGCGGGCTCGGCTTCGGCGAGATCGAGGACCTCGCGCCGGAGGACGTCCGCGCCCGGCTGATCGGCACGCCGCAGGGCGGCGCCGACGCCGGCGAGGGCCCCCACCTGGTCCGCGCGCGGCGACGCTGAGCGCGGCCGCAGCGCCGTCCGCACCGCGTCCTACCGTGCGGGGCATGCCGCCCCGTACCGCCGCCGAGCTCGCCGATCTCGACCGCCGGCTGCTCTGGCACCCGTTCACCCAGCAGCAGGGCTGGAGCGACGAGGCCGCGCCGGTCATCGAGCGGGCGGAGGGCTGCACCCTGTGGGACGTCGAGGGCACGGCCTACCTGGACGGCGTCTCGTCGCTGTGGTGCAACGTCCACGGGCATCGCCACCCGCACATCGACGCCGCCGTGCGCGACCAGCTCGAACGGGTCGCCCACACGACGATGCTCGGCCTGACGCATGTGCCCGGCATCGAGCTCGCGAGCCTGCTCGTCGACCTGGCGCCGGACGGCCTGAGCCGCGTGTTCTACTCCGACAACGGCTCGACGGCGAACGAGATCGCGCTGAAGATGGCCTACCAGTTCCACCACCAGCGCGGCGAGTGGTGGCGCTCCGGGTTCATCTGCCTGAAGAACGGCTACCACGGCGACACGATCGGCTCGGTCTCCGTCGGCGGCATCGAGCTGTTCCACTCGCTCTACCGCCCGCTCCTGTTCGACACCTGGCAGGCTGAGCCCGGCGACATCGCCGACATGGAGCGGCTCCTGGCCGAGCACGCCGACCGCCTGGCGGCAGTCATCCTCGAGCCGCTCGTGCAGGGCGCCGCGGGCATCCTCGTCCACCCCCCGGGCTACCTGCGCGCGGTGCGCGAGCTCTGCGACCGGTACGGCGTCCTGCTGATCTGCGACGAGGTCGCCACCGGCTTCGGGCGCACCGGGACGATGTTCGCCTGCGAGCAGGAGGGCGTGACGCCGGACTTCATGACGCTCGCGAAGGGCATCACGGGCGGCTACCTCCCGCTCGCGGCGACGCTGACGAGCGAGCGCGTCTACGAGGGCTTCCTCGGCAGCTTCGACGAGCTCAGGACGTTCTTCCACGGCCACACCTACACGGGCAACCCGCTGGCATGTGCCGCGGCGATCGCGACACTCGAGGTCTTCGAGCAGGAGCGCACGCTCGAGCGCCTGCACGGCACGATCGCCCTGCTGGGCGAGCTGCTCGACGAGCACGTCGCCCCGCTCGAGTCGGTGCGGGAGATCCGCCGCTGCGGGACCATGACCGGGATCCAGCTGACCGACTTCGAGCTCGGCGAGCGGATGGGCCACCAGGTCACGCTCGCCGCCCGCGAGCGCGGCGTCATCATCCGCCCGCTGGGCGACACGATCGTGCTGATGCCGCCGCTGAGCATCACGGCCGAGGAGCTCCACCGGCTCGTCACGGTCACCGCCGAGGCGATCCGCGTCGCGACGCGGGCGACGGTCACGCAGGCGGCGTGACCCGCGGGGACCGACCTAGTCGGTGTACTGCGTGAAGTCCTTCTTGCGCGCGCCGCACACCGGGCAGAACCACGTGTCGGGGATGTCCGTGAACGCGGTGCCGGCGGGGATGCCGCCGTCGGGGTCGCCCTCTTCGGGATCGTAGATGTACCCGCAGGACTCGCAGATCCAGCGCATGAGGGTCTCGGTGTCAGTCATCGTCGGCGGGAGGGTAGCGAACCTGCCAGCGGGCAGTTGACAGGGTGTCACGGCAGTCCTGACCCGCTGGTAGGTTGCACACGTGGAAATCGATCGTCCGGGCCCCGGAGAGGACCTCAACACGACGGGGAGCGAGACGCCGCCGCGCCAGGCGGCGTCGGTCATCCTGCTGCGGGGCGGCGACGCGATGCTCGAACTGCTGCTCGTGCAGCGCACGCCGCACGCCCGCTTCATGGGCGGCGTCTGGGTCTTTCCGGGCGGCGCGGTCGACGCGCACGAGGGCCAGGGCGACGCGGCGCACCGGCTCGCGGCGGTGCGCGAGCTCGAGGAGGAGGCGGGGATCTCCGGCGTCAAGGCCGACGGGCTCGTGAAGTTCTCCCGCTGGATCACGCCGCGCATGGTGACGATCCGCTTCGACACGCATTTCTTCCTGGCGCCGATCCCGTCGGGGCAGGAGCCCGTGATCGACGGCGACGAGATCGTCGACATGGGCTGGTTCACGCCGCAGAGCGCACTCGACGCGCACGCCGCCGGCGACCTGGCACTCGTCTTCCCGACGATCAAGCATCTCGAGCAGCTCGCGCCGTTCGACAGCGCGGTTGCGCTGATGGCCTACGCGACGGGCCGCGAGGTGCTGCCAGTCGAGCCGCGCGTGCTGATCGAGGGCGAGGTCGCCCGCGTGCTGCTCCCGGGCGAGCCCGGCTACGACGACTGAGGGGAGCAACGCTCGTCTCAGGCCGCGACCGGCACGTCCGCCGGCCGCTCCGCCCCGACCTCCTTGGCCAGCTGGCGCTCGGGCGTGATCTCGACGACGTTCCAGGCCAGCCCCACGCCCTTCATCAGCCGGATCACGAATCCCGTGACGTCGATCTCGCTGCGGCGCAGGCCGTGGCGCGCCGAGCGCGGGAACGCGTGGTGGTTGTGGTGCCAGGCCTCGCCGAGCGAGGGGATCGCGAGCCACGCCACGTTCGTCGACTGGTCGTCGACGGCGAAGCGCCGCCTGCCGAAGAAGTGGCAGACCGAATTGACGCTCCACGTGACGTGGTGCAGCAGGAAGATCCGCACGAAGCCGGCGAAGACGAGCGCGACGAGCGCCCCGCTGAGCGTCCCCGTCAGCGCGAGACCGAGCAGGAACGGCAGCGCGAGGCTCAACAGGACGAACAGCGGGAAGGCGCGGTTGATGCGGCGCATGCCCGGGTCCTCCATGAGGTCCTTGGCGTACTGCCACGGGCGCGCCTGGCCCTGGTTGCGCATGAGCCAGCCGACGTGCGCGTGCGCGAGTCCGCGCAGCCCGTGGCCGCCGCCGACGTGCGGGCTGTGCGGGTCGCCCTCCTCGTCGGTGTGCGCGTGATGCTTGCGGTGGTCGGCGACCCACTCGATCACGGGCCCCTGGATCGACATCGAGCCCAGTGACGCGAACAGGTACTCGACCGGCTTGCTGGTCGCGAACGAGCGGTGCGTCAGCAGGCGGTGGAAGCCGATCGTCACCCCGAACCCGGTGATGAGGTACATGAAGGCGAAGATCGCGAGGTCCACAGGGCCGATCGCACGGTTCCACAGGAGGACGATCGCGACGAACACCGCCAGGAACGGGATCACGACGGCGGCGAGGTTGGCGTTGCGCTGCATACGGGTCATGCCATGCAGCCTGAAGCTCCAGATGCGATGATTCTTGGTCGATGGTGACGGACGCTATCGCCAAGACTTGTAACCTTAGTGCTAATGACCGGTGAGAATCCCCTCGTCGAGCGGCCCTGGCGCGCCCTGCCCGCAGAGCTCGCCGACACGCTGCGCCCCGAGCTCCCGGCGCTCGCGGACGAGACGATCGCCGCGATCGGCGCCGCGATTCCCGAGTATGCGCGACCGCTCGAGGGGCGCTTCGGGCGCACGGTGCAGCGCGGTGTCGAGCAGGCGCTGGCGCAGTTCGTCGCGCTGATCGGCGATGCGGGGGCCCCCGAGGCGCCGCGGCTGGGGATCTATCGCGAGCTGGGCGCCGGCGAGTGGCGGGACGGGCGCTCCCTCGACGCGCTCCAGGCGGCCTACCGCATCGGCGCACGCGTGGCATGGCGGCGCGTCGGCACGGCCGCCGCACGCTCCGGCGCCCGTCCGGAGACCGTCCAGCTGCTCGCCGAGTCGATCTTCGCCTACATCGACGAGCTCTCCGCGGCGTCGGTCGCCGGCTATGCGGATGCACAGAGTGCCGCCGCCGGCGAGCGCGAGGCGCGCCGGCGGGCGCTTGCCGAGCTGTTGCTGCGCGATCCCCCGGCGGCACCCGACGTCCTCGCGGCGATGGCCCGCGACGGCGGCTGGACCGCGCCGCGCACGCTCGCCGCAGTGCTGGTCCTCGATGGAGCTGCCGGGGCGGGACCGGTCGCCGCCGCGCTGGGCCCCGACACCCTCGCGCTGCCGGGCGAGGAGGAGGGTGTGCTGCTCGTCGCCGATCCCGACGGCCCGGGGCGCCCGGAGACGCTCGTCGCCGCGCTCAGGAGTCGCAGGGCGGCCGTCGGGCCGACCGTCGCGCCCGAGGACGCGGCACGCTCGCTGCGCTGGGCGCGCGCCGTCGCAGGCGTCTCCGGCGACCCGGGCTGCGTGTTCGCGGCGGATCATCTCGCCGACCTGGCGCTCGCCGAGGCGCGCGAGCCGCTCACCGAGCTCGGTCGCCGGCGCCTCGCGGCGCTCGACGCGCTGCCTGACGGGCGCCGGACGCGGCTGACGACGACGCTGCTCGCCTGGCTGCGGCACCGCGGCAGTGCGCCGGCGGTCGCCGCCGAGCTCGAGCTGCATCCGCAGACGGTCCGCTACCGCCTCGCGCAGATCCGCGAACTGCTCGGCGACGCGCTCGAGGATCCGCAGGCACGCTTCGAGCTGGAGCTCAGCCTGCGCACACGCGCGCTGAGCTGACCGCTACTCGACGGCGGAAGCGGGCGTCTCGGCCTCGGTGACCTCGGCGCCGGCGGATGCTTCGGGCTCGGCCTCGGGCGCGACATCGGGCTCCGCGGCACCCTCCTCCGCGGCAGGCTCCCCGGCATCGCCGGTCACCTCGCCCTCGGGCTCGGCGGCCTCGGCGACCTCGGTCTCCGCCTCGGGCGCGGGCATCTCATCGTCGGACGGCGCCGAGGGCGCCGTCCCGCCGGCCGCCAGGCTCACGAGCAGCGCCTCGTAGTGCGGGACCGCGAGCTTCACGAGCGGCACGAGCGTCAGGATCTTGGCGACGGGACCGCGCGCCTTGATCTGGCCGGCCGACAGCGCCGTGACGACGCTCACGCGACCGAGCCAGAAGCCGTGCGCCGTGTCGGCGTCCATCGCGACGATGACCCCCGGCTTGGGACCGCCAGGCCCGAGGTGGACGGACGCCTCGCCCTCGGCCGGCACGACCGTCGCGATCTCCGCCCGCGGGTTGCGGAACTGCCACTGGACGATCGTGTCCGCCTTGCGGAACTGGCGCGCGGTCGCCTGGTCGTCGATCAGGTCCTGGAAGAGCCTGCCGAGTGCGGCGTAGACCTCGCGGTCGTCCTTGAAGTACGGCACGTGCCCTCTCTCTCGATGTCTCCGCGCGCGAACCACCGCGCCGCGGGCGCCGGAGAATAGTCCCTCGACGACCGGGGTACGCTGCTCGTCATGACCGATGACGCGAGCATCCAGGACCACATCGAGCAGCTCGTCGCGCGTGAGCACGCCCTGCTGGAGACCCACGGCGGCGCCGGCCTGTCCGACGAGGAGCGCGCGGAGCTCGAGCGGGTCCGCGTCCAGCTCGACCGCTACTGGGACCTGCTGCGCCAGCGCCGCGCGCAGGAGGAGTTCGGGCTGGACCCGAGCGAGGCGACGATCCGTGACGCCGCGACCGTCGAGGGGTACGAGCAGTAGCGGCGGTGCGCACGCGAAGCGCCGTCCGTCCTCCTGCGCGGGCCGGACGGCTCCGCGACACCGGCCGGGTCGTCATGCTGCGCGCTCCGGCGCGGGCATGCGCCGGCTCCCGAGCACCGCGAGCCGCGCCGCGGCTCCCGTCACACACGCCGCGACGAGGAACGCCGCGCCGTCGACCATCGCGTACCCGCCGATCGCTCCGGACGGCGGATTGGTCGTGAGGAGACCGTGCACCGCCGGTGCCCAGGCCCAGGTCCCGAGCGACGACCCGACGATCTCCAGATACGCCACGATCAGCCCCAGACCCGCGTAGAACCGCTTCCCGTCAGCCGGAAGGACGACCATGCCGGCGAGGTAGACCGCGCCGAGCAGCGCTCCGAGCTGATCCCCGCGGACCACCAGGTTCAGGAGGCAGTAGGCGCCCTGCAGCCCCGCCGCGGTCCATGCCAGTGCGACCGTCGGCACGCGACGGGCATCCACCGCGCAGAGCGCCGTCAGGAACACGATGCCGTGTGCCGGCGGGATCCACGGCGGGATGTTCCCCAGCCGGTAGGCGTACCACCCCTGCTCGTGGCTCAGCAGGAACTCCGCCGCGGTGATCAGCGGCAGGAAGCACAGGACGACCAGGCGGCGCTCGCGCGGCAGCTCGATCAGGACACCGGCGACGACGAGCCACGCGAGCGCCGCGAGCGCCCACTGCTGCTGCTCGGTGAGGGCCAGCTTCGCGTCGATCGCACAACATGCCGGGATCGCGAGCGCGACCGCGACGAACCACGCGCCGGGACTGCGCCAGAGCTGGCGGACGACGGGCACACGCCGGACTCTACGACTAGGCTCGCGCGATGACGCCCTGGCCGGTGATCGGCGAACCGGAGCTGCTCACGCGCCTGGCGATGCCCGACGAGGAGTTCATCGCGCACATCTCGGGATGGACGCGGGCGATCGGCCGGCGGGAGTTCACCGAGGAGATCTACGCTCGCGCGCTCGGCTACCCCTGGCCGCGCCCCGCGCAGTCCTACCTCCTGGCGGGCGACGTGGTCGCCCCGCTGGACGGGCTGGAGGCCCCGGCGCGCGAGGCGGTCCTCGCGGAGCTCGCCGGCGCCGAGAGCGGGCGCCACCCGCTCCTGGCCTTCGGCTCGAACGGCTCGCCGGAGACGCTGGCGCTGAAGTTCGCGCACCTGCCCGAGCCCGAGCGGCGCCTCGTGGTTCTCGCCGGCGACCTGCACGACTTCGACGTCGGGGCGGCGGCCGGGCCCACGCTCTACGGCTCGCTGCCGGCGACGATCTTCCCCAGCGCGGGGACGGCGGTGCGGGCGTCGCTCCTGTGGGTCACGACCGTCCAGCTCGTCGCGCTCACCTGGACCGAGATCTCCTACCGTCTCGGCCGCCTGGACGGCGTGGGCTTCGCGGCGGACGAGCCGCGCGTGCCCACGGTCGAGCACGTGTACGCGTTCGTCTCGCGCTGGGGTGCGCACTGCGTCGACGGCGACGCGGTGGCGATGCGGGCGATCCCCGCCAGCGGCCGCAGCGGCCCCGCGCTGACCCAGGAGCAACTGCTCGACCAGATCGCCGCGATCGCCTTCGGCCCGGCCGCCCGCGCACGCGACCTCGTGATGCGCGTGATGGACGACTTCGGCGCCGCCGCCGCGACGATCGTGCCCGTGCTGCGCGCGACGGCGCGCCCCTTTCGCTCGGAGCGCTGGACGGCGTACCCGGCCGCTCAGGTCGCTGCGTGAGCGACCGGGGGAGGTCCTACTCGCGCGCCATCAGCAGCGCGATGCCCTGGCCGCCGCCGATACACAGCGTCACGAGCCCGAGCTCGTGGTCCTTGGCCTCCATCTCGGCGAGCGCCTTCGCCGTGATCAGCGACCCGGTCGCTCCGATCGGGTGCCCGAGGGCGATCGCGCCGCCGTTGGGGTTGACCTTCTCGGGGTCCAGCTCGAGGTCCTGGATCACCGCGAGCGCCTGCGCGGCGAACGCCTCGTTGAGCTCGATGACGCCGACCTCGTCGAGCGTGCGGCCCGCGCGCTCCATCACCTTGCGCACGGCGGGCACCGGCCCGATGCCCATGATCGACGGGTCCACGCCGCACGAGGCGTACGCGAGGATCCGCGCGCGGACCGGCGCACCGAGCTCCTGCGCGCGACCTGCATCCATCAGCACGAGCGCGGCGCCCGCGTCGTTCATGCCGGACGCGTTGCCGGCGGTGACCGTGCCGCCGTCCTTCCTGAAGACGGTCGGGAGCTTGGCCATCGCCGCGAGGTCGACGTTCTCGCGGATGTGCTCGTCGCGCGTGAACTCGACCGTCTCGCGCCTGACGCGGATCTCGACCGGCACGACCTCGCCGTCGAACCGGCCTCCCTCACGGGCCTCCAGCGCGCGGCGATGGGACTCGACGGCGAACACGTCCTGCTGCTCGCGCGTGATGCCCTGCTGCTCGGCGAGGTTCTCCGCGGTGACGCCCATCAGGACGCTCTGGAAGGGGTCGGTCAGGCCGCCCATCACCGGGTCGACCATCGCGGTCTCCCCCATGCGCGCACCCCAGCGCGCGTCCGGGATCCAGTACGGCCCGCGGCTCATCGACTCCGCGCCGCCCGCCAGCGCGACCCGCGCCTCGCCGGTCTGGATCGCCTGCGCGGCCGAGACGATCGCCTGGACGCCAGTGCCGCAGAGCCGGTTGACGGTGTAGGCGGGCGTCTCCTTCGGGATGCCGGCCTTCATGCCGACGACGCGCGCCATGTACATGTCCTCGGGCTTCGTGTGGATCACGTTGCCGAAGACGACGTGCTCGACGGCATCGGGCTGCACGCCCGCGCGCTCGATCGCCGCACGCGCGGCGGTCGCGCCCAGTTCGGTCGGCGGGACGTCCTTGAGTGACTTCCCATAGGAGCCGATCGCGGTGCGCGCGGCGGATGAGATGACGACGTTGGTCACGGCGCTGATCCTCTTCTGGTCGTGCTGGGTTGCGAGTGGTGGTCCGTCTCGCGATGTCGAGCCTGGAGTCTCGAGACGGGCGACTGGGCCGGAAGCGTAGGGATGAACCGGCCCATTGGTCGGCGCGGCGGCCCATGCGCGCGCGCATTGTGCGGACCGGAGCGGTCCGGGTTGGTACGTTGCGGACCGGATCCGAACCAGGAGAGGGACACCGTGTCGACCACCACGAAGCAGCTCCAGAACTTCATCGGCGGGAAGAGCGTGCCGACCAGCGGTGACGGGGTGCACGAGGTGCGCAACGCCGCGACCGGCGAGGTCATCGCCGAGATGGGCCTGTCCAGCGCCGGCGACGTCGATGCCGCCGTCACGGCGGCCACCGCGGCCTTCCAGGAGTGGCGTGAGGCCACGCCCTCGGAGCGCAGCCTCGCGCTGCTGAAGATCGCCGACGAGATCGAGGCCCGCGGCGAGGAGCTCGCGCGGATCGAGTCCGAGAACACCGGCAAGCCGCTCGCGCTGACGATCAGCGAGGAGCTCCCGCCCGGCGTCGATCAGATCCGCTTCTTCGCCGGCGCCGCACGCATGCTCGAGGGTCGCGCGAGCGCCGAGTACCTGCGCGGGCACACGTCCTCGATCCGGCGCGAGCCGGTCGGCGTCGTCGGCCAGATCACGCCGTGGAACTACCCCTTCATGATGGCGATCTGGAAGTTCGCCCCGGCACTGGCGGCGGGCAACACCGTCGTCCTCAAGCCGTCCGAGAACACGCCGAACTCGACGCTGTGGCTCGCCGAGGTGCTGCAGAAGCACCTGCCCGAGGGCGCGTTCAACGTCGTCCTGGGCAAGGGCGACGTCGGCGAGGCGCTCGTGCGCCACGCGGGCGTCCAGATGGTCTCGATCACCGGCAGCGTGCGCGCCGGCAAGGCCGTCGCCTCGGCGGCCTCGGACACGCTCAAGCGCGTGCACCTCGAGCTGGGCGGCAAGGCCCCGGTGATCGTCTTCGACGACGCCGACATCGAGGCCGCCGCTGAGGGCATCGCGGGGGCCGGCTACTTCAACGCCGGCCAGGACTGCACCGCCGCCACACGCGTCCTCGCGGGGCCCGGCGTCTACGGCAACTTCGTCGAGGCGCTCGCCGAGCAGGCGAAGGGCACCGTCTACGGCAACCCGCTCGACGACAACACGTACATGGGCCCGGTCATCAGTGGGGCCCAGCTGGAGCGCGTCCAGGGCTTCGTCGAGCGTGCACCCGGCCACGCGAACGTCGCTGCCGGCGGCCACGCCCCGGCGAACGGCGGCGGGTACTGGTTCGAGCCGACGGTCGTCGCCGATCTCAAGCAGGACGACGAGATGATCCAGAACGAGATCTTCGGCCCGGTCATCACCGTGCAGCAGTTCGGCGACGAGGCCGAGGCGCTCGCCTGGGCCAACGGCGTGAAGTACGGGCTGGCCTCGAGCGTCTGGACGAAGGACCACGGCCGCGCGATGCGGATGGCCAAGGGCCTGGACTTCGGGTGCGTGTGGATCAACACCCACATCCCGATCGTCGCCGAGATGCCGCACGGCGGCTTCAAGGAGTCCGGCTACGGCAAGGACCTCTCGCTCTACGGCTTCGACGACTACACGCGCATCAAGCACGTGATGTCGAACATCGAGGGCTGAGTCTCCGGCGGCGGTCGCCGGCACCCGCCGGCGACCGCCGCCACCATCTGCGCAACTTCCGCCCGCGTGCGTCGTTTGAGCAGGCAACCGGGGTCGCACCAGGCGGCTCCGGGGTGCCGTCCGGGCCGGTAGGCTCGACCAAGCTCGCAAATGGAAGCCTCAGCTCTCCAAGCGCCTGTGCGCATCGCCCGCCCTGCTCAGCGGGGGCTGATGCTGCGGCTGCGCTCCGACGAGCAGCTCGTGGCGCTGTTCCGCGGCGGCAACGACGAGGCGTTCCGCGTCATCCACGACCGGTACCGCCAGCGCCTCTTCGCCTACGTGCGACGGATGCTGCCGTACGGGCCGCGCTCGGATGCCGAGGATGCGCTGCAGGACGTCTTCCTCAGCGCCTACCGCTCGCTGCGCGCCGACGAGCGCCCGGTCGCGTTGCGCGCATGGCTCTACCGCGTCGCGCACAACCGCTGCATCGACGAGCTGCGCCGCCCCGCGCCGATGCCGGCCGAGCTGCCGGACATCGCCGCCTCGGACCTCCACGACCCGATCGAGCAGAGCGGGCGCCGGGAGGATCTCGAGCGCCTCGTGCTCGACCTCGGGCGCCTGCCCGAGCAGCAGCGCTCGGCGCTGCTGCTGCGCGAGCTCGAGGGCCTCCCCTACACCGAGATCGCGGTGACGCTCGGCGTCTCGCTCTCGGCCGTCAAGTCGCTGCTCGTGCGCGCGCGCATGGGCCTCGCCGAAGCGCGCGAGGCGCGCGACTGCGACTGCGGGGAGATCCGCCTCGACCTCGCCCACACCTGCGAGCGCGGGGTGCGCACGAGCGCGCGCGCCCGCCGGCACCTGCGCGACTGCGGACCGTGCAGCGCCTACCGCGTCGCGCTGCGCGGCACGACGCGCGACCTCGGAGCGCTCGCGCCGGCCGCCGGGCCGATCGCGGGCCTGGCCCAGCTGCTCGGCATCGGCGGCTCGGGCGCAGCGGCGGGCGGCGGCGCGATCGGCGGCGGTGCAGCGGGCGGGGGGAGCGTCGTCGCCGGCGGCGGCATCGCCGCGGCGGTCTCCACGAAGGTCGCGGTCGTCGTGTGCTGCGTCGCGGTGACCGCCGGCGGCGCGGCGCAGATCGAGCGCGCCGTCAACCCTGCGCCGGCGGCGCCCTCGGCCCCTTCGGCGAGCCCGCACACACCCACGGTCAGCCCGTCGTTCGGCATGCTGCGCACCTCGGCTCCGGTCGATCCGCGCGTCGCGCCCGACACGGCGCAGGCGCAGCCCGTCCCCGCGGCGGGCGCCGCCCCCGTCGCGCCCGCCACGTCCGTCGACCCCGCGGTCGCTGCCGCGCCGGATCCGGTCGGCCCGACCACGACGGTCGGCGACGCGAGCAAGACGGGCGGGGCCGCGGCGCCCGACGAGCCCGTCGACACGTCGGCCGCCGCCACCGACGGCTCCGGCACGACGACGCCCGCGTCCTCTGGCACGTCGCCGGGCACCTCGCCGCCCTCGACGTCCGCCGCGCCCGGCATGGGCGACACGGTCCACGCTCCGCAGACGTCGACCGCACCGGGCGGCACGCCGACCGGTGCGGCGCAGCAGGCCGTTCAGGCGGTCGCCGGCACGACGTCGCCCTGAGCGGCGACGTCCTCGCGCACGGCCAGCGCCTCCAGGCGCACGGGCACGCCGTTGAGGAACGCCATCCCGGCGAGCGGCTCGAGATCCTCGGCCGCCGAGCTCATCAGCAGGTTCACATTGACGCCGCCGGCCGCGTTGGCGACCTTCCAGCCGCCGCGGTGCCCCCAGCCGTGCGGGAGCGCGACGACGCCCGCGAGCACCTCGTCGGTGATGCGGACCGGCACCTCGACCGCGCCGGACTTCGACGACAGCCGGGCGCGGGCCCCCTCCTCCAGCCCGAGCCGCGCGGCGTCGTCGGGGTGGACGCGCAGCGGCTGCTCGCGCGCCCCGCGCATCAGCAGCGGGGCGTTGTGCATCCACGAGTTGTGTGAGCGCAGCTCGCGCAGGCCGATCAGCCGCAGGGGGAAGCCCGGGTCGGCGTCGGCCACCGTGCCGAGCCGGTCGACCTCCGCCCGGATCGCGGGCGCGCCCAGCTGGACGCGGCGCTCGCGGTGGCGGATGCGCCCTTCGAGCACGCCCGTCGGGATCGCGTCGCCGACGACGACGCCGTGGGGATGGCGGCGCAGCCAGCGCAGGCTGAGGCCCTTGCGGTGCAGGCCGAAGCGATCGCCCTCGCGCCCGGTGCGCAGCAGGAGGTCGAGCAGTCGCTGCGGCGGCATCCGGTAGCCGAGCCGCCCGAGCACCCGCAGCACCGGGAGCGCGTAGGGCTGCACGCCGATCTCACGCGAGATCGCGTCGATGATCTGCCACTCCTCGCGGGCCTCGCCGCGCGGCGCGACGACCGCCTCGGAGTACTGCACGAACGGCGTCGTGTAGAAGCCCAGGAAGGCGAGCGGGAGGTCGTCGCGCTCGAGCCAGGTGGTCGCCGGCAGGACGTA
>JADGPM010000233.1 GCA_017882425.1 Solirubrobacteraceae bacterium | reverse complement strand
CGCCGACGATCGCGAGATCGCAATCGGCGTCGCCGGCGAGCGGCGGGCACGGGGCGGGCACCGGATTCGCGTCCCACCAGTACGGCCGCGCAGCCGCAGCGGCGAAGAGGTTGTCGAAGCGACCCGCTCTCACGGGCCGTCAGGGTACGCGCGCGGCTACGGCACGGTGAGCGTGAGGCTGCTCGGATACGCGGCGGTCATGGCGACCCACTGGTCGCCCTGAGTGACGTAGAGCCCGAGGCGGAGCTCGTGGCCGGCCGGCAGGACGCGGTTCACGGTGCCGATCGTCACGTCGTGCTCGGTGAACTGCATCCATCCGAACCACGTCGACGAATGCACGCTGCCGGCTGCGATCTGGGTGCAGCTCGCGCCGCCGGCGGTGCAATCGGAGAGATAGGCGAACGTCGTCGCCGAGCCGCTGGCGGCGCTCCAGAGGTGCAGGACGACCGGGCCGTTGAGCACGAGGCCCGCGGGCACGGGGTAGCGCCAGGTCTGCGACCGTCGCGCATCGCCGAAGTCGTGGCCGTCGCCGGACTTGATCGTCAGTCCCGGCGAATGGTCGCCGTCGTAGTCGGGGACGACTCCCGGCGAGCTCGGCGGCGTCGCGCTCGAGAGGTTCCAGACCTCGCTCGAGATCCCGCTGCTGCCGAGGTAGAGCAGCGAGCTGCTCGATGTCGCCGCGATCGTGATCGTGACCACGCCGTCCGCCGACAGCCCGGTCGCCGAGCTCGTCGCCTGGTAGGTGAACGAGTCTGCCCCCGTGTAGCCCAGGTCGGGGGTGTAGCTGAAGGATCCGTCCGACGCCAGGCTCAGGACGCCATGTGCGGGGGCGACGACGGGCGTGGTGTCGGCGGTGAGCGTCCCCGCTCCCGAGTCCGCGTCGTTGCCGAGCACGCCCGGAGCGGCATCCGCCAGCGCCGTGTCCTGCGGCGTGAGGTACGAGTCGTCGGAGACCGCCGGGGGGTCGGGGACAGCGACGACCGTGATTGTGACCACCGCCGAGGCCGTGCCCCCGTTGCCGTCGGCAATCGTGTACGAAAAGGTGTCGGTGCCAGCGTAGTGCGTCACCGGGATATAGGTGAAGCTGCCGCCGCCGTTGTCGGTGAGGCCGCCGTTCGCGATCGTGGAGTCGTCATAGGAGGCGACCGTGAGCGGATCACCCTCCGGGTCCGTGTCGTTGGACAGCACGTTGAACGTGACGCCGGCGGGATCGTTCTCGAGCACGGACGGCGCGTCGGCGCTCGCGGTCGGCGCCTGGTTGACGATCGTGATCGAGAATGCGAGGGCCGTGCTCGTGTCGACCCCTCCCGCCGCCGTGCCGCCGTCGTCGACCGCGGTCACGGTCACGGTCGCGACGCCATGGGCGCCGGCCGCGGGCGTGAATGTCAGGGTGCCGGTGGCGTCGACCGCGGGCTGGCCACCAGGTGCGAACAGCGAGGTGTCGCTGCTCACGGCCGTGAACCCGACGGTCTGGCCGGCCTCGTTCGCGGGCCCGGCGCTGATCGCCGTCGCCCAGGTCGCCACCGTCTGAGCCGCGGCGTTCTCGACGACCGTCTGATCGGCGCCGGCGATGAACGAGGGCGCGTCGTTGACCGCGCCGACGGTGATCGTGAAGGTCTGTGGAGAGCTCGCATCGCTGCCTCCGGCGGCGGTGCCACCGTCATCGGTCGCGCGCACCGTCACGGTCGCCGCGCCGGTCGCGTCGGCTGCCGGCGTGTACGTGAGGGTCCCTGCCGCGGACACGGCAGGCTGCCCGCCCGGGGCGAAGAGCGACGGATCGCTGCTCGCCACCGTGAACGAGACCACCTGCGCCGACTCGTCGGGCGGCCCCGGGGTGATTGCCGTCGCCCACGCGGCGATGGTGTGCGCGCCGCTGTCCTCGAGCACCGACTGACTGGCGCCTGCGGCGAACGCGGGCGGGTCGTTGACCGCGGCCACGGTGATCGTGAACGTCTGCGGAGCGCTCGTATCGAGGCCGCCCGCACGGGTGCCGCCGCCGTCGGTCGCGCGCACCGTCACCGTCGCCGCGCCGGTCGCGTCGACTGCCGGCGTGTACGTCAGCGTCCCGTCGGCGGACACCGCCGGTTGCCTGCCCGCGGTGAACAGCGAGGCGTTGCTGTTGCTCACGACGAAATGCAATGCCTGCAGGGCCTCGTTCGCCGGTCCGGGGCTGATCGCCGTCGCCCAGCGCGCGACGGTCTGGCTTCCGCTGTCCTCGCCCACGATCTCGTCGCCCCCCGCCTCGAACGACGGCGCGTGGTTGACGGGACCGATGGTGATGACCAGCGTGCGCGGCGCGCTCGCATCCGCGCCGTCGCCATCGTCGACGGCCCGCACGACGACGTGCGCGACGCCGGATGCGAAGGCCGCCGGCACGTAGCTCAGCGTCCCGCCCGGCGTGACGGCCGGCTCACCGCCGGTCGCGAACAGCGCCGGATCGTCGTTGCTCGCGGTGAACGCCACCGACTGTCCCGCCTCGTCCGGAGGACCGGCGCTGATCCCAGTTGCCCAGCCAACGACCGCCTGGGCGCCGGCGCCTTCGTCCACGGCCTGGTCGGGGCCCGCCGAGAAGCTCGGAGGATCGTTGACCGGCGTCACGCGGATCGTGAAGGTGCTCGGCGTCCCCGTCGGCGCCTGCGCGCCCGGGTCGGCGAATGCGCTCACCGTTGACCGCACGACGCCGTTGGCGTCCGCGGCAGGTGTGAACGTCAGCGTTCCGTCGCCCGCGAGCGCCGGCTGACCGCCGGTCGCGAAGAGCGACGGATCGTCGTCGCTGACGACGAACGTCGTCTGGCTGCCGTGGATGCCTTTCCCCCACCCGCCGATCCGCTGCGGTCCGGAATCCTCGGGCACCGTCTCGTCCGGGCCGGGCGAGAAGAGCGGCTTCGGGTCGCCGGGGACGGCTACGAGCGGGGGCGCCGGGGCGGACGCGGGAGCCAGACGAGCGGGAGCGGGCGGCAGCGCGAGCGGGGGTGCGGCAACGACGCGAGCGAAAGGCACCACGGCCGGCGCGGCGACGGCACCGGCTGCCGCTCCCCTGGGCCGAGGTCCCGGGAGTGCGACGTGTCCGCCCGCGAATCGCAGCGAGACCGGAGCAGCCCGCACGACCGTGACGGCCGCACGGGCCGCAGGCACCGTGGAGGGCGGCGTCCCGCCGACGACGCCCGCCGCGAGCGAGCCCGCGACCGCGACCACCGAACTCGCGAGCGTCGCGACACCTGGCGTGAAGGGGATGCGGCCCAGGATCGGCGCCTGTGCCAGCCACGACAGCGGGCCCATCGCGAAGCGCAGGCGCCCGAGCGAGATGCTGAGGAACGCGCGCACCACGCGCGGGTCGAACTGGCCACCCGCACAGCGCGCGATCTCGTCGCGGGCGGCGGTCGGATCACCGGCATCCTTGTACGACCGGGCGGAGGTCATCACGTCGAAGACGTCCGCCACGGCCACGATGCGGCCGGCGAGCGAGATCTGCTCGCGCTCGATGCCCTTGGGGTAGCCGTTGCCGTCCCAGCGCTCGTGGTGGTCGGCGATCGCGTCCGTCCACGGGCCGAGCCACTCGCGCAGCGACGCCGCGCGCTGAACGCCGCGCTCCGGGTGAAGCCGAATCAGCTCCCACTCGTCGTCCGTCGGCCGGCCGGCCTTGTTGAGCACCTCCGGCGGCACGTCGAGCTTCCCGACATCGTGCAGAAGCGCTGCCCAGTTCAGGCGGTCGCGGTCCTCGTGGCCGAGGCGCAGCTCTCTCGCGATCATCTGGGCATAGGCGCGCACGCGCTCGGAGTGGCCGCGCGTGACGTGATCGTGCAGGCTCAGCTGCTGCACGTAGCGGAGCAGGCGTTCGGCCGCGTCGACGGGGGTGTCGGCATCCGCTCGCCCGATCCGGCCCTCGAGCTCGTCGGTGGTGCCGGTTCCCAAGGCTGTGCGGAAGCGCGACGGAGCCTCGTCCGGAAAGACGAGCGACAGCTTCAGCAGGGTGGCGAGCGGCAGCAGGCGACGCGTGATGCGGTCGATGCCGATGAGCACCGCCGTCGCGGATCCGCTCAGGGCGATCCACCATCCGACGTAGAGGGCGGTCGATCCGCCAGGAGGCGCGATGAGCCGGCTCACGACGTGCACGAATGCGACGCTGGCGGCGATCGGCGCGATCAGCGCAAATGCCCGCAGCGCCGTCGCGACGCCTGGCCGCGGTTCCCATCTGGTGTCGTCGCCTGTGCCCACCCCTGTCCCCGTATGACCCATCGGTTACAAGAAGGGCGACCCCGTACCTAGATGGAGGGAGCCGCGCGGTTCTCGCCGGCACGTCCGCCTATGCTCCACGCCTGTATCGCCCGTGTTGAGCTCCGGCGGGCCGCGGGCTGCGCGGTCGGCTCATCCTCACTCGGACCGGAGAGCCAACACCGCGCCGCCGATGGCGTCCAAGGGAATCGAGTGAACGAACAACTGACGCGGCGTGAGGCGCTCGTCACGGCGCTGGCCGCGACGGCTCTCGGTGGCGGGGCTCTTCTGCGCCCCGCCGCCGCGCATGCGGCACCCGCGACGGCGCGGATCGGCGTCATCCTGCCGCTCTCCGACAAGGCCCTCAAGGCCGATGCCATGGCAGGCAGCAACATCCTCAAGACGGCGCAGCTGTGGCGCGATTGGATCAACGGCCGCGGCGGCGTCGACGGCCAGAAGGTGGAGCTGAAGGTCTACGACGACCAGGCCGACAGCAGCATCGGCGCCAAGGCCGTCAAGAGCGCGATCTCGAAAGATCACTGCTCGGTCATCCTCGCCGGGTGGAACTCCCCGGTCGTCCTGGCCGAGATCGAGCTGGCCCACAAGCTCCACACGCCGTACTTCGTGGCGTATGCCTGGGCGTCCGACATCACCTCGGCCGGCTACCCCGAGGTCGTCCGCATCGGGCCGAACAACGACCAGCTCGCGAACGCGTTCGCGCCGTTCATGAAGGCGCGCGGATACCAGAGGGTCGGGATCGTGGCCGAGGACACGGCGTTCGGCCAGGGCCTCGGGGAGACCATCCGCGCGGCGGCGACGTCCTCGGGGCTCACGGTTGGCGCCGCGACCTACAAGCGCGACACGCACGACGTGCGGCCTCAGCTGCGCAGGCTGCTCCGCGACAAGCCGGACGCCATCGTCGTCGCAGGCTACATACCGCCCGCGCTCACGCTCGCGATCACCCAGGCGCGGGAGCTCGGCTACAAGGGCGACATCATCCTCGGCTGGGACTACGTCGACGACGCCTTCTGGAAGGCGACCGGCAAGAAGGGCACGGGCGTCATCTGGCCGACGTTCTCGGCTCCGAGCCTGCATCTCACGAGCACCGGCCTGACGTTCAAGCACGCCTACCAGAAGCGCTACAAGCACACGCCGCTGATCTACCAGGCCTTCGCCTGGGATGAGCTGAACGCGTGGAAGTGGGCCGTGGACACGGCCGGCTCGATCACGCCCGCCGACGTCGTGGCCGCGCTGCCGCACATCGACATGCAGGGCACCATGGGCCGCATCACGCTCTCCAACACGCCCGGCACCGTGCACTTCAACCAGTGGGACGGCGTGACGATCTACTTCGACCAGGCGTCCAAGAAGGACGCCACGGACGCCGACGCGAAGGTGCTGGCGAGCGTCAAGGGGACTGTCGTCAAGATGTACTAGGGCTGCGGCGGCGGGGGCCGCCCTAAGATCCGGCCCCATGCCGCATCGCTCTCTCTGGCTCGACGAGGCGCTCTCGCCGGACGAGCCCGCCGCCATTCCGCTCGAAGGCGCGGCGCGCGCCGACGTCGCCATCATGGGAGGCGGCTACGCGGGCCTCTGGACGGCGATCCGCATCAAGGAGCGCGAGCCGTCATGCGACGTCGTGGTGCTCGAGCAGGACATCTGCGGCGGCGGTGCGAGCGGCCGCAACGGCGGCTTCGCGCTCTCCGAGTGGGCCAAGCTCGGCACCCTCGTCCAGGTCTGCGGCCGGGACAACGCGCTCGCGGTCGCCAAGCAGTTCGAGGACGCCGTCGACGACGTCGGGGCCTTCTGCGAGCAGCACGGGATCGACGCGCACTACCACCGCGGCGGCCACCTCTGGACAGCCACGTCCCAGGCGCAGCTCGGCGCGTGGGACGGCGTCATGAAGACCTGCCGCGAGCTGGGCGTGATGCCGTTCGAGGAGTGGTCGGCCGAGGAGACGGCGCGGCGCAGCGGCTCCGACCGCCACATTGCGGGACTCTTCGAGCCGACCGCGGCCATCCTCCAGCCGGCGCTGCTCGTGCGCGGCCTCCGCCGCGTCGCGCTCGCACTCGGCGTGCGCATCCACGAGGGCACGCGCGTGACGCGCCTCGACCGCCGCGCGCCCGCGGTGCTGCACACGCCACGCGGCGTGGTCACGGCCGACCGCGTGGTCGTCGCCACCAACGCCTGGGCGGTCGGGCTGCGCGAGCTGCACAACCGCCTCGCCGTGATCTCGAGCGACATCGTCACGACCGCCCCGATGCCCGACCGCCTGCGCGAGCTCGGCTGGACGGGGCACGAGTGCATCAGCGACTCGAAGCTGCAGATCTCCTACTACCGCACGACCGACGACGGGCGCATCGTCTACGGCAAGGGCGGCTGGGGCATCGCGCTCCACGACCGCATCGGCCCCCGCTTCGACCGCGACGAGGGCCGCGCCCGCGAGGTCACCCGGGCGATGCACGAGGTCTACCCGACCATCGCCGACGTGCCGATCGCGGCCGACTGGTGTGGCCCGATCGACCGCACCCGCACCGGCCTGCCGATCTTCGGCCACCTCGGTGGCCGCAACCACATCGTCTACGGCGTCGGGTTCTCGGGCAACGGCGTCGCCCCGTGCGTCGTCGGCGGCCGCATCCTCGCGTCACTCGCGCTCGGCAGCGCCGACGAGTGGAGCGCGAGCCCGCTCGTCGACGGCACGCAGGGGCGCTTCCCGCCCGAGCCCGTGCGCTTCCTCGGCGCCCACGTGGTGCGCGAGGGCGTGGCGCGCAAGGAGGAGGCCGAGACGCTCGGCCGCACGCCGAGCCGCATCGCCGTCGCGCTCGCGAAGCTCGCGCCCGCCGGGATGATCCCGAAGAAGGACGAGTAGGAACTTACTTCTCGGCGAGCGCGGCGAGCCGCGCGAGCCGCTCGTCCCAGCGCGCGCCGACACCCGCCATCCAGTCGATGGCGTCGCGCAGCGGCTCCCCGCGCGCATGGAAGCGCGTCTCGCGCCCCACGCGCTCGCTCTCGACGAGACCCGCCGACGCGAGCAGCGAGAGGTGCTTGGCAACCGCCTGGCGCGTGACCGGGAGGTCGCGCGCGAGCTCGCTCGCAGTCGCCTGCCCGCTGGCCGCGACGCGGACGAAGACGGTGCGACGCGT
>JADGPM010000232.1 GCA_017882425.1 Solirubrobacteraceae bacterium | reverse complement strand
GCGCTGGCAGCCGACTGGATGGTGTCGGCGTGGGACCAGAACGCCGGCCTCGCGCTGCCCACCCCCGCGGTCGCGGCGATCGAGGAGCTCGCCGGACGCTGGCTGCTGGACGTCCTGGACCTGCCGCGCGAGGCCTCGTTCGCGCTGGTGACGGGCTGCCAGATGGCGCACGCCACGTGCCTGGCGGCCGCTCGCCACGGTGTGCTGCGCGACGCCGGATGGGACGTGGAGGCCGGGGGGCTGCAGGGCGCGCCCGCGATCCGCGTCGTCGTCGGCGCCGAGCGCCACGCGACCATCGACCGCGCGCTGCGGCTGCTCGGCCTGGGCACGGCATGCATCGAGGCGGTCGCGGTCGACGACGCCGGGGCGATGCGCGCCGACGCGCTGGCGGAGGTGCTCGTCGGGGCGCAGGGGCCGCTGATCGTCTGCGCGCAGGCGGGCAACGTGAACACCGGGGCGATCGACCCGCTCGAGGACATCGCGGACATCGCCGACCGGACCGGCGCCTGGCTCCACGTCGACGGCGCCTTCGGGCTGTGGGCGGCCGCGAGCCCGCGCCACCGCGGGAGCGTCGCGGGCATCGAGCGCGCCGACTCGTGGGCGACCGACGCGCACAAGTGGCTGAACGTGCCCTACGACTGCGGCATCGCGGTCGTGGCCGACCGCGCGGCGCACCACGGCGCCATGAGCGTCACGGCGAGCTACCTCGAGCAGTCCGGCGAGCCGGACGTGGTGCGCGAGCCCGTCGACTGGACGCCGGAGTTCTCGCGCCGCGCGCGCGGCATCCCGGTGTACGCCGCACTGCGCTCGCTCGGGCGCACGGGCGTCGCGGAGCTCGTCGACCGGCTCTGCGCGTGCGCGTGGCGCTTCGCGGCGAGCCTGGACGAGGACGACGGCGTCGAGGTGCTGGCGACCGGGCTGAACCAGACGCTGCTCGGATTCCCCGAGGGCGTCGACGTCGACGGCGTGACCGCAGCGCTGGCCGCCGAGGGCACGTGCCTGATGACCGCGACCACCTGGCGCGGGCGCCGCTGCCTGCGCGTCTCGGTGTGCAACTGGAAGACGACGTTTGCAGACGTGGACCGATCGGTCGGGGCGCTGCGGGCGGTGCTGTGAGCGAGGGCGGCGTGGTGCAAGCACCAGTGCGGCGCGGCCCGCAGCGGGCGCGTCTCGAGCGAGGCATCGCGGATGAATGAGGGCGCACGCGGCCCGGGTGCTGAGAGTCATCACGACACCGCTACGCGGCGTCGTGTCCTGGCAGGGGCCGTTACCTATGGGGTGAACTTGACGGTGATGACGTCCCCGTCGCGCATCACGTAGTCGCGGCCCTCGAGCCGCAGCGTCCCGCGGTCGCGGGCGCCGGCGTAGCCGCCCGCGTCGACCAGCTCGTCCCAGGCGACGATCTCCGCGCGGACGAAGCCCTTCTGGATGTCGGTGTGGATCTCGCCGGCGGCGTGCCAGGCGCTGAGCCCGTCGCGCAGGTGCCAGCACTGCGCCGGCTTGTCCTCGCCCGCGGCGAAGAAGGCGATCAGCCCGAGCAGGTCGAACGCGCCGCGCACGACGCGGTCCAGGCCCGACTCGCCGACCCCGAGGTCGGCGCGCATCGCCGCCGCGTCGTCCGCCTCCAGCTCGCCGAGCTCTGCCTCGATCCGTGAGGACACCGCGACGGCCCTCGCCTCGTGGCTGGCGGCATGCGCGGCGACCTCCGGCGGCACCTCCTCGGAGCCCTCGTCGACGTTCGCCACGAAGAGCACCGGCTTGGCGGTCAGCGGTTGCAGCAGGCGCTCGGCGTCGGGGGCCTCGTCGGGCACGGGGACCGTCCGCGCGGGACGCCCGGACTGCAGCGCGTCGATCACCGCGGCCAGCCAGGCCTCCTCGGCGATCGCGTGCCTGTCACCACCGCGCGCCTCGCGCACCACACGTGAGTGCCGGCGCTCGGCCTGCTCGAGATCGGCGTAGATCAGCTCGGTCTCGATCGTGTCGATGTCGCGGGCGGGATCGACGCTGCCCTCGGAGTGGATCACGCTGTCGTCGACGTGCGTGCGCACGACGTGGACGATGGCGTCGGTCTCGCGGATGTTCGCGAGGAACTGGTTGCCCAGGCCCTCGCCCTTCGAGGCGCCGGCGACGAGCCCCGCGATGTCGTGGAAGGCGATCGTGTCCCAGACGACCTCGGAGGCGCCCACGGTCTCCGCGACGCGCACGAGTCGCTCGTCATGCACGGGAACGACGGCGACGTTCGGCTCGATCGTCGTGAACGGGTAGTTGGCGGCTTCGGCGCCCGCCTTGGTCAGCGCGTTGAAGAGAGACGACTTGCCCGCGTTGGGCATGCCGACGATGCCGACTTTCACCCGAGGCCGAACCCGACGCGATGCTCCTCGCTCTCGGAGCGCACGTAGACGACCTGCGACAGGTTCAGGCGCACAGGCCCGTCCGCGTCTTCGAGGTCGTGCCAGCCGGCCGAGGCGAGCGCGTCGAGCAGGCCCTTGCGGCCCTTCTCGGTGAGCTTCAGCGACAGCGCGCCGCCGCCTTCGAACCCGACGATGACCCGGTCGCGGGCTTCGTTGTCCTTCGCCATGTCAGTGTGCCTCCGCGGGCTGAACGATCTCGGTGAGCACGCCGCCGGTGCTCTTGGGATGTGCGAATGCGACGAGCGACTCGCGGATGCCGACCCGCG
>JADGPM010000231.1 GCA_017882425.1 Solirubrobacteraceae bacterium | reverse complement strand
GCACGCCGGTGCGCGCTCGCCGTCCCCTGAAGGGGCACCACGGGCATCCGGCCCGCCCGGCGCCGCACGCGAAGCGGCCGGCCGTTCACGCGCACCGCCCGCATGGCGTGCGGCCGGCGCCGAACACGAAGGCCACGCCGGAGTCCGGCCATTCCGGCCGTCCGGCGCCCCGGCCCAGGCCACAGGTCCACCCCGCGCCGGGGTTCCGCCACCACCGCTCGCGCTGAGCGGTCAGACCGGCACGAGCCGCCCGAACAGCCGTTCCAGCGTCGCGGCCGGGTCGCTCGTCAGGCCGGTGTGCACCTCCGAGGGCTGGATGCTCGTCGAGGATGGCGCCACGATCCAGCCGAAGCGCTCGGACTTCGGCAGGCGCGCGACGGCGCCGCCGGCGGACGCGCCCGAGACGACCTCGCACAGCGCGTTCAGCCTCGAGCGCAGCGGCGCCGGGTCGAGCCCGGGCGCGAGCGCCGCCAGCCGCGCGGCGTCGAGCTCGGCGCGCAGCTCGAGGAAGTCGTGCTGGCGGCAGAACAGCACGACGCCGACGTTCATGCGCTCGCCGCGCTCGACCTGGGGGACGACGCGCAGGACGGCGTAGGCGAACGGCAGCGACGGGCCTTCAGCGGCGGGCATGCTCGAGCTCCTCGACGAAGACGCGTGGCGCGGCGAGCCGCTCGGTCAGGAAGGCCGCGAGGTCTGCGCGCCGCGCGGCCGGGTCGGCGCCGAGCCACGCGTCCGGCACGGCCGCGACGGCGCCGGGGACCGCTGCGAGCGCGGGCGCGGCGAGGCGCTCGTCGGCCGGCGCAATCGGCCCCGCGCCGGGCAGAAGGACGTGCTCGCCGAGCATCGGGACGGGGCTGCGGGCGGTCGCCGCGAGCGGGACGTCGCCGTACTGGCGGAAGAACGCCGCCCCGTGGTCGATCAGCCAGGTGCGACCGTGCCAGGCGAGCAGGTTGGGATTGCGCGGCGTGCGGTCGACGTTCGTGACGAGCGCATCGAACCACACGACGTCCGCGGCGAGGTCCGCGGGGACCGGTGGGTCGGCGGGCATCGTGAACGGCAGCGCGCCGGGCAGGAAGTCCATCCCGAGGTTCGGCCCCGGGCTCGCGGCGATCAGCTCCTGGATCTCGGGGTCCGGCTCGGCGTGGCCCAGCTCCGGCGCGACCTCGACCACGACGAGCTCGGGGACGGGCAGCCCGAGCGAGCGCGCGAGCTCACCGGCGACCACCTCGGCGACGAGCGCGCCCTCACCCTGGCCGGCCCCGCGGAACTTCGTGACGTAGAGGCCGTCGTCGTCGGCCTCGACGAGGCCCGGGAGCGATCCGCCCTCGCGCAGCGCGGCGACGTAGCGCGTGGCGCTGACGGTGCGCAGTGTCTCGGGCATCGGGACGCGCAGGCTATCCGCCGCGGGCCCGGTCGAGCATCTGGTATTGTTAACCCGATGGCTAACAGTGAGACGCTCGACCGGACGTTCGCCGCCTGCTCGCACCCGATCCGCCGCGGCATCCTCGAGCGGCTCGCAGCGGGCACGCTGAGCGTCGGGCAGGCGACCGGGGACTTCGGCGTCTCGAAGCCCGCCATCAGCCGGCACCTGCGGATCCTCGAGGAGGCCGGCGCGATCGTGCGCGTCGTCGACGGGCGCACGCACCTGCTGAGCCTGCCCGACCGCGACCCTGGGCTCGACGACGCCTATGGCTGGATGACGCGCCAGCGGGCCATGTGGGAGCGCAAGCTCGACGTGATCGAGGACGTCCTGACCGAACAGCGGGCCGCCGCCCGCAAGGAGCAGCCATGAGCACCGCCCCCGCGACCAGCCTGCGCATCGAGCGCACGTTCGACGCGCCGGCCGACGCCGTCTTCGACGCGTGGACGAACCCGGAGGTGCTGCGGCGCTGGTGGGCGACCGACCCCTCGTGGACGACGCCCGTGGCCGAGGTCGACCTGCGTGAGGGCGGACGCTGGCGCCTGTCGATGGAGGACCCGGCGGACGGCCGGCGCTACACGGTGGCCGGCGAGTACCGCGAGGTGCGCCGGCCCGAGCGCCTCGTCTACAGCTGGTGCTGGGAGACCGGCGACCCGCCGGACGGGCACGTCAGCCTCGTGACCGTCGACTTCGTCGCGTCAGGTGGCCGCACGACCGTCGTGCTCGAGCACGCCCTCCTCTCCTCGCCCGCATCGCGCGACGGGCACGCCGCCGGGTGGGAGGCCTGCCTGACCTCGCTGCGCGACCGCATCTTCACCATGACCGACCACGAGGCCTGAGCGCGAGCCGGGCGGAAGGAGCAGTGACGATGGGCAAGTACGTCTTCACCTACAGCGGCGGCGGGATGGCAGCGACCGACGCCGAGCGCGAGGCCGCGATGGCGGCCTGGGGTGCCTGGTTCGAGCAGCTCGGGCCGGCGGTGCTCGACATGGGCAACCCGTTCGCCGGGTCGACCGCGGTCGGCTCCGGCGCCCCGAACGGTCTGACCGGCTACTCGATCGTCGCGGCCGACAGCCTCGACGCGGCCGCGCAGCTCGCGCAGAGCTGCCCGGTGCTCGAGCACGGCGGCGGCGTCGGCGTCTACGAGGCGCTCGCGATGTAGCGACCGGCGCAGCGCCCGCGGGCTCCGGGCAGGCCGGGGCCTGCGGGCGCACCGGCGCGTCGGCCGGGGCTATCGTCACCCCATGGCCGAGACCGCCGCCCTCGAGCGTGAGCTGCAGGCGCGGCGCGACGAGCTCCGCGCGCGCATCGCCCAGCTCGCCAAGCCGGCCGAGCGCGGCGCCGAACTCGGGTTCGGCAAGCGCATCGGCGACGGGACGACGGAGGCGGTCAGCCGCCTGACCGACATCGGCGTCGGCGGGAGCCTCGAGGTCTCCGAGGCGCGCGTCACGCGCGCCCTGGCCAAGCTCGCCGAGGGCAGCTACGGGCGCTGCGACATGTGCGGCGAGCCGATCGCTCCCGCACGGCTCGCGGCCGCGCCGGACAGCATCCTGTGCATCGGCTGCGCGCAGCGGGCCGTATGATTGCGCACACAACTACCTGCTAGGATCGCCGTATGGAACTCGGAGTCGCGACGTTTGCAGATCTCAGCACGGGCGTGACCCCGCAGCAGCGCATGCGCGAGCTGATGGAGGAGGCCGAGCTCGCCGACCAGCTCGGGCTCGACGTGTTCGCCATCGGCGAGCATCACCGACCCGACTTCCTCATCTCCTCCCCCGCGATCGCGCTCGCGGCCGCCGCGGTGCGGACCGAGCGGATCCGCCTCTCCAGCGCGGTGACCGTGCTGAGCTCCGACGATCCGGTCCGCGTCTTCCAGGACTTCGCGCAGGTCGACCTGCTCTCGGGCGGGCGCGCCGAGATCATGGCCGGCCGCGGCTCGTTCATCGAGTCCTTCCCCCTGTTCGGCTACGACCTGGACGACTACGACGAGCTCTACGCCGAGAAGCTCGACCTGCTGCTGAAGCTGCGCGAGAGCGAGCACGTCACGTGGTCCGGGCACCATCGCGCACCGCTCCAGGACGCCGGCGTCTGGCCGCGACCGGTGCAGGATCCGCTGCCCGTCTGGGTCGCGGTCGGCGGCTCGCCGCAGTCGGTGATCCGCGCGGGGACGCTCGGCCTGCCGCTGACGATCGCGATCATCGGCGGACAGCTCGAGCGCTTCGTTCCCTTCGTCGAGCTCTACCGCGAGTCGATCGCGACGGCGGGCCACGACCCCGCCGAGGCCCGGGTCGCGATCAACACGCACGCGTTCGTCGGCGAGACCACGGCGCAGGCGGACTCGGCGTTCGCGGCGCCCTACCTGGCGGGCATGAACCGCATCGGGCGCGAGCGCGGCTGGCCGCCCTCGGGCCACCGTGAGTACGAGGCGCTGCGCTCGCCGCGCGGCGCCCTCACCGTCGGCTCGCCGCAGGAGGTCGCCGAGAAGATCCTCTTCGGCCACGAGCTCTTCGGCCACCAGCGCTACATCGGGCAGATGAGCGTCGGCGCGGTCGCGCACGCGGACGTGCTGCGCTCGATGGAGCGCTTCGGCGCCGAGGTCGCGCCGCTGGTGCGCGCGGAGGTCGCCCGGCGCACGGCGAGCGAGCCTGTCGCCCGGGTCTGACGGCCGTCAGGCCTCGAGCGTGAACGGCATCCGCTTGATGCCGTTGATGACGCTGGAGACCATCGGGACGGGCTCGCCCAGGCGCAGGCCCGGCGCCTGCGTGAGCAGCTCGCGGAAGACGCAGCGCAGCTGCGTGCGCGCCAGCGACGCGCCCAGGCAGTAGTGCACGCCGCCGCCGCCGAAGCCGACGTGATGGTTCGGGCTGCGGCGCACGTCGAAGCGGTAGGGATCCTCGAACGCGCTCTCGTCCCGGTTGCCCGAGCCGTAGAACATGATGACCTTCTCCCCCGCGGCGATCGACTGGCCGCCGATCTCCGTGTCGCGGGTCGCCGTGCGGCGGAACGTCGTCACCGGGCTCGCCCAGCGCACGAACTCCTCGACGGCGTCGGGCAGGCGCGCCTCGAGGTCCTCGACGAGGTACGCGCGCTGGTCGTGGTTGTCGTCGAGCGCCTTCGCGGCGTGACTCGTCGAGTGGCGCGTCGTGTCGTTGCCGGCGACCGCCAGCAGGTTGAAGAACGCGGCGATCTCGGCGGTGCTGAGCCGCTCACCGTCGATCTCGGCGTGGACGAGCGCGGACATCAGGTCGTCGGTGGGATGCGCGGCCCGCTCCTCCGCCAGCGCGGTCGCCATCTGCGAGATCGCCCAGATGCTCTCGCCCGCGAGCTCGAGCGGGTTGCGATCGCCGTAGACCTCGGGGTCACCGAGGTTGACGAGCATCTCGGCGGCCTGCTGCAGGCGCTCGTCGTCCTCGCCGCTGACCCCGATCATCTCCGCGATCATCCGCATCGGCACCTGCTTGGCGCAGAGCTGGACGAAGTCGCCCTCGCGATGCTCGAGCAGCTGCGTGACGACCTCGCGCGCGTGGACGGCGATCCGCTCCTCCAGGCGTGCGATCTGGCGCGGCGTGAAGGCCGCAGAGACGAGCCCGCGCAGCTTCGTGTGGCGCGGGGCGTCCATCGCGATGAACGACGTCGTCGCCTCGAGCATCTCGGGCGGCGCGTCGAAGAACATGACGCCCAGGCCCGAGCAGAAGGTGCGCTCGTCGCGCGAGACGCGGCGGATGTCGTCGTAGCGCGTCAGCGCCCAGTAGCCGCCGCTGAGGAGCTCGGGCGGGAGCGTGAGGCTCTGCACCGGCCCCCACCAGGAGATCGGCTGCTCGCGGCGCAGCGTCGCGAACGCGCTGTCGCGCTGCGCCGGGGTGCGCTCCAGCCAGAACTCGAGCGATGAGAGGTCGAAGCCGAGACCGGCGGTGGGCTCACGCTCGACCGTGCTCATCGGCGCAGGATACGTTGAGGCGCTGATGGCCGTCGCCCGCAACCTCGTGAACCTGAAGGCCGTCGAGAAGGGCTACGGCAGCCGTTCGGTGCTGCGCGACATCACGCTCGGGGTCGCCGCCGGCGACCGCATCGGCGTCGTCGGGCGCAACGGTGACGGCAAGTCGACGCTGCTGCGGCTGATCGCCGGGGTCGAGCAGCCCGACGCCGGGGTGCTCACGCGCGCGGGCGACGTCCGGCTCGTCCTGCTCGGCCAGCGCGACGAGCTGCGCGAGCAGCGCACGATCCGCGAGGAGCTGATCGGCGGCCGCGCCGACCACGAGTGGGCCGGGGACAGTGCGTTCCGCGCGGTGCTCGACGGGCTGCTCGGCGGTGTCGCGCTGCGTCGCTTCCCGGACGGACTCGACACGCCGATCTCGGGACTGTCGGGCGGCGAGCGCCGGCGCATCGCGCTCGCCCGGCTGCTGCTCGACGGGCCCGAGCTGCTGCTGCTGGACGAGCCGACGAATCACCTCGACGTCGAGGGCATCGACTGGCTCGCGCGGCACCTCGCCGCGCGGCGGGGCGCGATGCTCGTCGTGACCCACGACCGCTGGTTCCTCGACGCGGTCTGCACGGCCACCTGGGAGGTGGCCGACGGCGCGATCCACCAGTACGAGGGCGGGTACGCCGCCTACGTCCTCGCCCGCGCCGAGCGCGACCGCCAGGAGGGCGCGCGCGAGGACCGCCGCCGCCAGCTCGTGCGCAAGGAGCTCGCCTGGCTGCGACGCGGGCCGCCGGCACGCACCGCCAAGCCGCGCTTTCGCATCGACGCCGCGAACGCCCTGATCGCCGACGAACCCGAGGCGCGCGACCGCGCGGAGCTGCTGCGCTTCGCGACATCGCGCCTGGGCGACAAGGTGCTCGGCGCGATCGGCGTCTCGGTCGCGTTCGGCGAGCAGCAGGTGCTGCGCGACGTGACCTGGCGCCTGGGCCCCGGCGACCGCGTCGCGCTGGTCGGCGTCAACGGCTCGGGCAAGACGACCCTGATGAAGGTGCTGTCCGGTGAGCTGGAGCCCGCATCCGGGCGCGTCGAGCGCGGCATGACCGTCCGGCTCGCCCATCTCTCGCAGGACACGACGGAGATCCCCGGCCATCTGCGCGTCCTCGAGGCGCTCGAGGAGGTCCGCGTCCGGGCGACCCTGAGCGACGGTCAGGAGATCACCGCCGGGATGCTCTGCGACCGGTTCGGCTTTCGCGGGGAGCGCGCGCGCACGCTCGTGCGCGACCTCTCAGGCGGCGAGCGCCGCCGGCTGCAGCTGATGCGCCTGCTGATGGACGAGCCCAACGTGCTGCTGCTCGACGAGCCGACCAACGATCTCGACATCGACACCCTCACCGCGCTCGAGGACCTGCTCGACGCCTGGCCCGGGACGCTGGTGATCGTGAGCCACGACCGCTACTTCGTCGAGCGCGTCTGCGACGACGTCCACGCGCTCAGCGCCGGCGGCGGGATCCGCCACCTGCCGGGCGGGATCGACCAGTACCTCGCCGAGCGCCACGCGCAGGACGGCGGGCGCGCCGGCGCACCGCCGCCCGGCGCGCCGCGTGCGACGTCCGTGACACCGGGCGCGGTGCTGCGCGCGACGCGCAAGGAGGCCCAGCGCCTGGAGCGCGCGCTCGAGCGTCTCGACGAGCGCGAGCGCACGCTGGACGCCGAGATGGCCCAGAGCGCCACCGACCACGCGCGCCTGCACGAGCTGCAGCTCGGGCTGGACGCGCTGCGCGCCGAGCGCGAGGAGCTCGAGGCGGCGTGGCTCGAGGCCGTTGACTCGCTCGAGCGCTGACGCCGCGATACGGTCGGAGCACCCCGTCGTCCCACTGCAGGAGGCCGTCCGATGTATGCGCGCGTCGCGATGTACCACGGAGCCGATGCCGGCGGCATCGAGAAGATCCTCACGGAGACCGCGAAGGACTTCGAGGCGCGGCTCGCGGACCCGGCCGAGGGCCTGGAGGGCGTCAGCGAGTTCCTCCTGCTGGTCGATCGCGAGAGCGGGCGCGGACTCGGCATCTCGCTGTTCGAGAGCGAGGAGGACCTGAAGCGCGGCGACGCGGAGCTCAACCGCGTGCCGCTCTCGCAGGGCGGCGGCGTCAGGACCGGCGTCGAGTACTACGAGGTCGCCCTCCACCGGGTGCAGGCGTAGCGCTCCTCAGGCTCACTGCACGGCGGCGATGGCCGCGCCGAGCTTCGCGCTGTCGGCACCGGCGACCAGCTGCTCGCCGCGCGGGCCGCGCACCACGAACGACGGCGTGCTCTGGATCTTCTTGGCGCGTGCGAGCGCCAGCTCGGCGCGTGCCGTCGCCGCGAGGCTCGGGTCCGCCAGCGCGCTGTGGAACGCCGTCATGTCCAGGCCGGCCGCGGTGGCGACCCTGTCGATGAACGCATCCGTGACATAGCCGGAGTTCTCCTGGCCCTGGTTGGCGTACCAGACCCCGACGAACTGCCACAGACGGTTCTGGCGCGCCGCGGCGAGCGCCGCGAGCGCCCCCTTCTGCGAGTCCGGGCCGAGAATCGAGATCGGGACGAAGCGCATCCTGGACTCGCCCTTGGCCAGCGGGCCGGTCGCGTAGCCGGCGAAGATCTCGTTCGCGAACTGCGCGCAGAAGGGGCACTGCATGTCGCTGAACTCGGTGACGGTGATCGGCGCGCCCGGCGAGCCGAGCGTCAGGCCGGACTGCGGCAGCCCCTTGACGAGCGCGACGGCCTCAGCGGTACCGGTGAGCGTCCCGGCGTCGGCCTTCTTGGCAGACGGCTGCATCAGTGCGATGAGGACCCCGGCGGAGAGCACCGCGGCGGCGGCGACCCCCATGAGGATCAGGCGTCGGCGCTGCTGCTGGGCCTGCGTGCGGCGCTGCGCGGTCGTCGGGCGGCTGGTGGAGGGCACGCAGTCAGCATCGGCGCCCGCGCGCTCCGTCACATCCGTACGTCCTACGAATTCGCCCGCGTGGCCGACGTGGTCGCGAGCGAGGTGGCGAGGGTCGCGAGCGCTTGACAGCGACGCGCGCCCACGTCCATGCTCCGGCGATGAGCGAGCTGCGCAAGCTGCAGAGCCAGGGCGTCCACCACATCACGCTGACGGGCGCCGACCGCCGGACGTCGATCGACTTCTGGGAGGGCCTGCTCGGGATGCCGTTCGTCTTCGAGCAGCCCAACCTCGACAACCCTGCCGAGAGCCACCTCTACTTCGATCCGGGCGACGGGCGGCTCATCACCGTCTTCACCAACGAGGACCGGACGGGCACTGCGGACCGCACGCCGACGGATCCCGGCTGCGTGCATCACATCGCCTTCTCGCTCTCCCAGGCGACCTTCGCCCAGGCGGTGGAGCGCCTCGACGAACGCGGGATCCGCCACAGCGGCGTGAAGGATCGCGGCTTCATGGACTCGATCTACTTCGAGGATCCGCTCGGGCTCCTGATCGAGCTCGCCTCCTACCGTTTCGAGCCGCCGGCCGGCCACACGCACGCCGGGGTGCTGCTCGAGGCGCACCGGATCCGCGTGGCGCGCGGGGACTACAACATCGCTCAGGTCCACCTCGCGGATGCGATCGAGACGCTCGTCGCCCGCTCACAGGACTCGCTCTCCGAGGACCGCACCCCCGCCGACCCGTACGGCTGAGCCTCGCCGCCGCGCATGCGGCGGACCACCGGCGCGGGTCCCATCTCAACCGTCCTCGCCGTGCGGCGGCGCGAGGTACCTGGCCACGGCCTGCGCGCGGTTCGCCACCCCGAGCGCCCGCAGGATCTTCCCGACATGCCACTTGACGGTG
>JADGPM010000230.1 GCA_017882425.1 Solirubrobacteraceae bacterium | reverse complement strand
AGGGCGAGCTGCGCCCGAGCGACCTGAAGGCCTATGCGCTGGAGCTCGGTCTCGACGTCGAGCGCCTCGTGAGCGACCTGCGCCGCCGCGAGCATGCCGGGCGGATCAGCGAGGACGTGGCGAGCGCCGACGAGAGCGGCGTCTCCGGCACGCCGACGTTCTTCATCAACGGGCGGCGCCACTACGGCACCTACGACATCGCGACGCTCAGCGATGCCGTGCGCGCCGCACGGAACCGTACGCCGGTCGCCGCCTGAGAGCCCGGAGCCGGAGTGCTCGCCGGGGCGTCGCGTCACCTGCCGGGCTGGAAGCGGCGGACCGTGAGGACACCGCGCGCGCTGGTGACCGGCCCGTCCTGCGTGGTCGCAACCCTTACCTCGAGCCAGAGCCGGGTCCGGGCCACCGCCCTGGTCGTGGCACGCGTCACGAACCGTCCCGTGGTCGCGCGGGCGACGGTCGTCTGGCGCGCGATGAGCCGGCCCCGGCTGCTCCCGGCCCGGACGATCAGCGTGACGCGCACGGCCGGCCGCGTCTCGTCCTCCAGCCTCCAGCGCACGCGGACGAGGTCCGAGCGGCGGGAGATCCGCGCATCGCTGACGACCAGCTTCGGCGGAGCGACCGGGGCCTGCCTGCTCGCCGTCGCTCCGGCCGGCGGCCGCAGGGCGGCCTGCGCGACGGCGAGCGGGGTCTGCAGCTCACCGGAGATCACCGGGAGGCCGGTCCGCGTCGCGGTCTCCATGAGTGCGTCGCGAAGCTGCTGCAGCGTGGCCTGGGGGTTCTGCGCGCGTTCCAGCGCGAGCGTCGCGGAGACGAGCGGCGTCGCCGCGGACGTCCCGCTGAAGTCGGCGTCGGCCTGGTGGGGCAGCGTGGTGAGAAGTCCGACACCGGGGGCCGCGATGGTCACGCTCGAGCGCCCGAAGTTCGAGAAGTACGCGAGCGTTCCGCTCCCGCTGGTCGCGGCGACGCTGATGACACGCGGGTCGCTCGCAGCCGGATACTGCGGCTGCTGGGCGAGGTCGCGTCCGTCGTTGCCGGCGGACGCGACGACCGGGATGCCGGCGTCCTCCGCGGCGCTGATCGCCGCGTCGACGTCCGCGGCGTCGGCGGGACTGGTCAGCGAGCAGTTGATGACCGATGCCCCGTTGTGTGCCGCGTAGGCGATCCCTTCGGCGAGCTTGCCGGTGTCACCGTGCCCGTCGTCGCCCAGCACGCGCACGACCATGATGCGCGCACCGGGGGCGGCGCCGGCGACGTCGCCGTCGGCGCCCGAGGCCGCGGCGACGCCGGCGACGGCCGTGCCGTGCCCGTACTGGTCGTACGGGGCCGTCCCCGGATCGACGATGTCCGCCCCGTGGACGTCGTCGACGTAGCCGTTGTGATCGTCGTCGATGCCGTTGCCCGGGATCTCGCCCGGGTTGGTCCAGAGGTTCGCGACCAGATCGGGGTGGGCCAGGTCGACGCCGCTGTCGACGATCGCGATCACCGGCGGCGGACCGGAGAACGGCGGCACCTCCGGTGCCTCACCCCAGGCCGCCTGCAGGCCGTCGGTCTGCGAGGGCAGCGCCGCCGCGGACGCCCGGGCCGGCTCGCGCCCCCGCACCAGCCCATCGGCGGCGCGGACCTGGACAGGGCGCGCGTCGGCCTGCGCGGCGCAGCCGAGCGTCATGAGGACGACCAGCAGGCTCAGGACCGGCGAGCGCATGCTCAGCCGACCTCCCCCAGCGGCCGGGGGCGGCCCAGGTGGAAGCCCTGCGCAAGGTCGACCCCGCACGCGCGGACGAGCTTCAGGGTGGCCTCATCGGGCACGAAGCACGCCACCGGACGCGCCTCGAGCGTCCGTGCGAGCTGCGCGGCGGCGCGGAGCACCTGACGGTCGCGTGGCGCTGCGGGCAGGTTCCTGACGAAACAGGCGTCGAACTTGACGAAGTCGAAGGTGAACCGGCGCAGCTGCTCCAGCGAGCCGCCGGTGCGACCGAAGTTGTCCAGCGCGAGCCGGAACCCGGCCTCGCGCAGCGCGGCGAGCACGCCGGCGGGGAGCTGCTGCGGCTCCGCGCTCGTCTCCTCCGAGACGTCCATGATCAGGCGCCGCGGCTCGACGGAGAGCGTCGCACAGCGCTCCCTCAGCAGCTCGAGGAATCCCGGCTCACGCAACGCCGGGGCAGACACGTTGACCTCGAGCGCGAGGCCCTCGTCCCCCGTCGAGAGGACTTCGATCGCGCGCGCGGCCACAGTCCGGTCGACCGCCGCCATCAGGCCCGCGCGCAGCGCCAGCGGCAGGAACTCCCCGGACGGCAGCAGCGGGCCGTCTCCGAGCCTGAGCCGGGCGAACAGCTCCCAGTGCTCGACCACCCCACGATCGAGTGCCTGGACCGGCTGTGCGTGGATGATGATCCGGCCTGATTCGACGGCGGCTCTGATCGCGCCGATCAGACGGCTCTCGCGACCGAGGTCGAGACGCGTCACGGGGAGGAACAGCGTCGCGCAGTCGCCCCCCGCACGCTTGGCCTCGGACAGGGCGAGATCGGCCGCGACGCGCAGGTCGGCGCGCGAGTCGCTCGCGTCGCCCACGGCGTAGCCCACGCTCGCCGTGGTTCTCAGGCTCGTGCCGTCGACGATGACGGCGCAGCGGGCGACCGCGTCACGTGCGATCTCGGCGATCTGATGCGCCGTGCGTTCGTCGGCACCCAGCAGCTGCAGCTCGAAGCGATCCTGGCCGAGGTCGAGGGGCGGCGCCTGTGGCAGCGCCCGTGCCAGCTCGCGTGCGACGTCGGCGAGCAGCTCGTCGACGGCGGGCCAGCCGTAGGCGGCGTTCAGTCCACGAACCTTGTCGAGACCGACGTGCAGGAGCGCGATCGACGATGCGGCGGCGGTGGACCGGCGGGCGGGCGCACCGGACGCGGGTGCCGGGCGACTGAGCATTGAAGCCTCCAGGTGCGGTT
>JADGPM010000229.1 GCA_017882425.1 Solirubrobacteraceae bacterium | reverse complement strand
GCAGCGCGCTCGCCGCTCGCGGTGCCGAGCAGCCAGAGCAGCAGCGTCACGTTCTCCAGCGCGTAGCGCAGCGTCCCGATCACGTCCGGCGTGCCGATCCAGCACTCGCCCCCGACCGCCTCGATCGCCGGCCGCCCGGCCTCGGTGCGCGTCACGATCCGCGCGGCGTGCCCGTCGGCGACGAGCTCCCGGGCCAGATCGAGCCCGCGGCAGCCGCCGCCGACGATCAGGGCCCTCACGCCGCGCCCCCGTCTCCGAGGTCGCGCTCGAACTCCTCGCGCGTGACCTCGGGCAGGCCCTTCGCGCGCCGGCGCGTGTTCTTCACGGCGAGCATCTCGGCGATGTCCTGGTCGACGAGCGCGTCGTCGTGGCGCTCGACCCGGGCGCGCAGATCCTCGGAGACCTGCGCGCGGACGTGCTCCTCGGTCAGGTCCCCGGCGCCGCGCGCCCGGCGCTTGGCGTTGATCGCCGCCTGCATCTGCGCGACGTCGTCCAGCTCGTTCTGGTACTCGACCTCCGGTGAGCGCGTGGGGCGCCAGTCGACCTGGGCGGCCCCCGAACCGGGGTAGAACAGCCCGAGCAGGATCAGGGCGATCAGGAGGCCGCCGACGACGGCGACCATGATGAGGACGAAGGGGTCCAAGGCGCCGAGTCTACGCGCGGCGCCCGCCCGCGGACCGGCCCGCTCGTGAACTCGATAGCGTCGCGATCCGCCCATGCCCGACGCCACCGACGAGCCCCGCTCACCCGCGGCGATCTACGCGGCGCACTGCCGCGCGGGACGCCTCGCCTACCCCGCAGCGCCGGACGGGACGCCCGTCTGGCCGCCGTCGCTCGTCGTCCCCGGCACCGGCGAACCGGTGCGGTGGCTGCAGAGCGCCGGGCGCGGGACCGTCTACACGACGACGGCGCTGCATGCCCGTGACGCCGAGCCGCGCAACGTCGCGATCGTCGAGCTCGACGAGGGCTACCGGATGATGGCCCGTGTCGACGGGGTCGCGGCCGACGCCGTCGAGATCGGCGCCCGCGTGAGCGTGCGCTTCGGCGACCCGGACGAGAGCGGCGCGCGGCTGCCGTACTTCGCCCTGGAGCCCGGGGCATGAGCGGGCTGCGCGCGAGCAGCGCGATCGCCGGAGCGGCGGAGAGCGACCTCGGCGCCGTCGCCGGCGGGATGCGCCCCGTCGACCTCATGGTCCAGGCCTCGATGCGCGCGCTCGCCGACTGCGGGCTGACCCTCGGCGACGTCGACGGGCTCTTCTCCGCGACGACGCAGCTCCCGATGGCGCCCCTGAACCTCGCCCAGGAGCTCGGCATCCGGCCCCGCTACACCGACGCCACGAACGTCGGCGGCTCGTCGTTCATGTTCCACGTCGACCACGCGCGCGCCGCGATCGCCGCGGGCCTGTGCGAGGTCGCGCTGATCGCCTACGGCAGTACCCAGCGGCTCGTCGGGCGCAGCAGCGCCTCGGTGCAGGAGCTCGACCCGTGGGAGACGCCCTACCGGCCGGTGATGCCCGTCACGGCCTACGCGCTCGCGGCCGCGCGCCACATGCACGAGTTCGGCACGACGCGCCGCCAGCTCGCCGAGGTCGCCGTATCCGCCCGCGCGTGGGCGCAGCGCAACCCGGCCGCCTGGTCGCGTGAGCCGCTCAGCATCGACGACGTGCTCGGCGCGCGGATGGTCGCCGACCCGCTGACCGTGCGCGACTGCTGCCTGGTCACCGACGGCGGCGCCGCGATCGTCGTGACCTCCGCCGAGCGTGCGGCGGCGCTGCGCCGCCCGCCGGTGCTCGTCCTCGGCGCCGGCGAGGCGCACAGCCACCGGCACATCACGGGCATGGGCGACCTCACGCGCACCGCGGCGTCCGAGTCGGGCGCCCGCGCGTTCGCCGAGGCCGGGCTCGCCCCCGCGGACGTCGACTGCGTCCAGCTCTACGACGCCTTCACGATCACGCCGATCCTGTTCCTCGAGGATCTCGGCTTCTGCGCGAAGGGTGACGGCGGCCCGTTCGTCAGCGGGGGCCGGACGGCCCCCGGCGGCGTGCTCCCGATGAACACGAACGGCGGCGGGCTGTCCTACTGCCACCCGGGGATGTACGGGCTGCTGGGAATCGTGGAGGCGGTGCGCCAGCTGCGCGGCGAAGCCGGCGAGCGCCAGGTTCCCGCGTGCGAGGTCGCCGTGGCCCACGGCAACGGGGGCGTCTTGTCCAGTCAGGCCACACTCGTGCTTGGGACCGCCGGGACGGCGTAATGTCACGGGCATGAATTTCGATCTGAGCGATGAGCAGCAGCTCATCAAGAGCACGGCGCGCGAGTTCACCGACAAGGAAGTGGTCCCCGTCGCGGGCCCGAACTCCGCGAACCACCACTTCGACCTCGAGCTCGTGCAGAAGATCGCCGACCAGGGATACCTGGGCGCGATCGTCCCCCGCGAGTACGGCGGCGCGGGCCTGGACTACATCACCTACGCGCTGATCTGCGAGGAGATCGGGCGCGGGTGCTCGGGCATGCGCACGGTCGTCTCGGTCCAGACCTCGCTGGTCTGCTCGACGATCCTCAAGTGGGGCACGGAGGAGCAGAAGCAGAAGTACCTGCCGCTCCTGTGCTCCGGTGAGTGGCTCGGCTGCTTCGGGCTGACCGAGCCGGGTGCCGGATCGGGCGCCTCGGACCAGAAGACGCGCGCGGTCCAGCAGGACGACGGCAGCTGGCGCATCAACGGGGCCAAGATGTGGATCTCGCTCGCCAATCACGCCAAGCTCGCGCTGATCTTCGCCCAGACCGAGCCGGAGCTGAAGCACAAGGGCCTGGCCTGCTTCATCGTCGAGACCGACCAGCCCGGCTTCCAGCCGACGCCGATCGACGGGAAGATGGGCCTCTGGGCCTCGGACACCGCCGAGATCGCCCTCGACGACGTCATCGCCGCGCCGGATTCGATGCTCGGCCAGGTCGGTGACGGCTTCAAGGTCGCGATGAGCGCCCTGGACTCCGGCCGCTACTCCGTCGCCGCGGGCTGCGTGGGCCTCTGCCAGGCGGCGCTCGACGAGTCGATCCGCTACGCCCAGGAGCGCACGCAGTTCGACCGTCCGATCGCGGGCTTCCAGCTCGTGCAGGCGATGATCGCCGACATGGTGGTGCGCACCGAGGCGGCGCGCATGCTCGTCTACCGCGCGGGCGCCGTGAAGGACGCCGGACGCCCGAGCACGCTCGAGACCTCGATCGCCAAGTACAACGCGAGTGAGGCCGCCGTCTGGTGCGCGAACACCGCGATCCAGGTGCACGGCGGTGCGGGGTACAGCAGCGACCACCCGGTCGAGCGGTTCTTCCGCGACGCGCGCGTGACGACGATCTACGAGGGCACCTCGCAGATCCAGCAGCTGATCATCGGACGCGCGGTCACCGGCATCGACGCGCTCAAGCCGATGGTGCTCGAGCGCGCCCCCGCGTGAGCGAGGACACGGCGAGCCTCCCGGCGACCATCGGAGTCGCCGGGGCCGGGACGATGGGCGCCGGGATCGCGCAGCTCGCCTGCGCGGCCGGCGCGCAGACCCTGCTCTACGACCCCGTGCCGGGCGCCGCCGAGCGCGGCGCCCAGCGCGCGCTGGAGGGGCTCGAGAAGCTCAAGGCGCGCGGGAAGCTGAGCGCCGAGCAGGTCCGTGACGCGTGGCGGCGCCTCGACGCCGTCGACGCGCTGGAGGGTCTCGCGCCGAGCGAGCTCGTGATCGAGGCCGCGCCCGAGGTGATGGACGTCAAGCGCGACCTGTTCGGGCGCCTGACGCACGGGATCCTCGCCGAGGACTGCGTGATCGCCTCGAACACCTCGTCGATCCCGATCACGGCGCTGGCCGCGCTCGTCGAGCACCCCGAGCGGTTCGTCGGCCTGCACTTCTTCAACCCCGCACCGGTGATGCGCCTGGTCGAGGTGATCGCGGGGGTGCAGACGGGCGAGCGCGCGCTGGCGCTCGCCCGCGCCACGGGCGCGGCGATGGGCAAGCGCGTGATCGACGCCAGCGACGGCCCCGGCTTCCTCGTCAATCGCTGCGGGCGCCCGTTCGGCCTGGAGGCTCTGCGTGCCGTGCAGGAGGGTCTGGCGGACGTCGAGACGGTCGACCGGATCGTGCGCCTCGGCGGCGGCTTTCGCATGGGGCCGTTCGAGCTGCAGGACCTCGTCGGCATCGACACCGGCTTCGAGGTCTCCAAGAGCTTCTACGAGCTGAGCTTCGGTGAGCCGCGCTGGCGCCCGTCGACGCTCAGCGCGCGGATGGTGGCCAGCGGCCGCCACGGCCGCAAGACCGGGCGCGGCTGGTACGGCTACGAGGCCGGCGGAATCGTCCGCGAACCGGATCCCGAGCCGCCCGCGGCGAGCGGCCCGGTCGGCCTCGGCAACGGGCTCGTCGTCATCGACGGCGAGCTGACGATCGCCGACGAGCTCCGGGCCCTGGCCATGCAGGCCGGCTGGGACGTGCGCGACCCCGGCGACGCGGACGGCGAGGTGCCATTCCTGATCCTCGACTGTGCCGGCACGCCGGGTGACGAGCCGCTCCAGGGCGGTCCGATCGCGCTGCTCTGCGCCGAGGCCTCGCTCGCCTCGCTCGACGGCGGCGGCCCGGCCGCCGGGTTCCACGCGCTGCCGCCGCTGGATCCGGGCGGCCTCGTCGAGCTCACGCGCACGTCGGGCACCAGCGACCTCTCCGCGGAGCGCAGCGAGGCGTTCTTCGGCTCGCTCGGGCTGCACACGGCCTGGGTCGGCGACGCGCCCGGCCTCGTGCTCGGCCGGCTCGTCTGCCAGCTCGTCAACGAGGCGGCGTTCGCGGTCGGCGAGGGCGTCGGCAGCCCGTCCGACGTCGATGACGGCATGGTGCTCGGGCTCAACCACCCGCGCGGCCCGCTCGCGTGGGGCGACCTGATCGGCCTCGAGCACGTGCTCGTCGTCCTCGATGCGCTGCTCGACGAGCGCGGCGACCCGGCGTACCGTGCCGCGCCGCTGCTGCGCCGGATGGTCTGGGAGGGGCGCCTCGGCGTCGCCACGGGCGCCGGGTTCCACGACCACGGCGACCTGCCCGGCGACTGACCTCACGTTTCGCGGGGCCGCCACGTTGAACCCCGGAATGCCCCTCCCGCCCTTCCAGCGGTTCCTCGACGAGCAGCGCGACCCCGTGTGGCGCTTCCTCGTGGCATCCGTGGGCCGCGACGCGGCCGACGACTGCTTCCAGGAGACGTTCCTGGCCGCGATGCAGGCCTATCCGCGCCTGCGCCACGGCGAGCATCTGCGCGCGTGGGTGCTGACGATCGCCCACCGCAAGGCGATCGACCACCACCGCGCGCGCAGGCGGGCGGCCGTGCCGGTCGGCGCGACGCCCGACGTCGCAGCGCCCGAGCCCCCCGCTGCGGACGACGAGACCTGGCGGCGCGTGCGCGACCTGCCGGCGCGCCAGCGCGCCGTGCTGCTGCTGCGCTACGCCGGGGACCTGCCGCATCGGGATGTCGCGGCGGCCCTGGGCTGCTCGGAGGAGGCCTCGCGCCAGGCGGCGCGGGAGGGGCTCAAACGGTTGCGCCACGAGATCGGAGACCACTGATGACCCTGCCCCCGCCCATCCCCCCGCTCGACCCCCAGGCGGTCGCCGCGGCCGCGGCGCGGTTCGCCGCGCAGGCCCCGGCCGACGTGCGCTACGCGGAGCTCGACACGCCCGTCGGGCGCGTCGTCGCCGTCATGACCCGCAAGGGCCTGGCGCGGCTGGACTACGAGGACTGGTTCGGCGGCCTGGACGCCGTGCTGGAGGACACCGCCGCGAAGCTCTCGCCGCGGATCCTGCGCGGCGGTGCCGCGCTCGACCCCGTCGCACGTGAGCTCGACGAGTACTTCGAGGGCCGCCGGCGCGCCTTCGACATCCCGATCGACTGGACCCTGGTTCCGCCGTTCGGGCGCCGGGTGCTGCAGGCGACCGCGAGGATCCCCTACGGCGAGGTGGCGACGTACGGCGAGGTCGCGACCCGCGCGGGCTCGCCGGGCGGCGCGCGGGCGACGGGCAACGCGCTGGGCGCCAACCCGGTCCCGATCGTCGTGCCGTGCCACCGCGTCGTGCGCGCCGGCGGCCTGCTCGGCGGCTACACCGGCGGCGTGGAGCGCAAGCAGCGGCTGCTCGCCGTCGAGCGTGGCGAGCGGGCGCTGTTCGGCTGAGCTACTCCTTGCCGGGCTGCTGGAACTGCGTGCGCAGGAACCGGTCCCACATGCCGTCGGTCATCACGGCGCGCTGGGTGACAAGCAGGTGCGCGCTCGGCGTCACGCGGTAGCGGATCTTCGGGCGCCGGGTGGTGATCGCGCGCTCGATGGTCTTGGCGACGTCGTCCGGGCCGCCGCCGAGCCGCGCGAGCGGCCCGCTCTCGTACGCATCGTGCGTCGCCGTCGCCACGCTCGCGTTGAACCGGCCGTACGGCCCGCTCGCGTCGGTCCCCTCGTCGATCGCCGCGACGGCGGTGTCGCCGAAGCTCGTCCTGATGACGCCGGGCTGGATGACGACGACATCGATGCCGAACCCGCGGACCTCGAAGCGCAGCGCGTCGCTGATCGCCTCCAGCGCGTATTTCGTCGCGTGGTAGAAGCCGCCGCCGGGGAACGTGAAGTTCGCGCCCATCGAGGAGACGTTCACGACCTTGCCCCAGCCCTGCGCGCGCATGCCCGGCAGCACGAGCTGCGTGAGGCGCACGAGCCCGAAGACGTTCGTCTCGAACTGGCGGCGCACGTCGTCCATCGAGATGCTCTCGATCGCGCCCGACTGGCTGTAGCCGGCGTTGTTGACGAGGACGCCGACGGCGCCGCTCTGCGCCTCGATCGCCGCCACGGCGGCCTGCATCGAGTCCTCATCGGTCACGTCGAGCTGCAGCGCACGGCAGCCGTGCTGCTCGAGGTCGGAGATCGACGCGACCCTGCGCGCGGTCGCGTACACGGTCCACCCCCTGTCGGCGAGGCGGATGGCCGTGGCGCGGCCGATGCCGGAGGAGCAGCCGGTGACGAGGACGGCCTTTGACGGGTGGGACTGCTCGGGCATGCGGTCGGTCTCCTTGAGGGCTCGGCGGAGCGTACGCCAGTGCTCCTGGCGCTTCTATGCTAGCTGGTCAGCATAGGTCCTCTCCAGTGTGCCGGCGGGTACGATCAGGCCATGGCACCGGCGCAACAGCACCTGGATCCGCTCAGCGCCCTCGACGCCGCCTTCCTGTTGCAGGAGGGCCCGGCGACGCACATGCACATCGGCGCCGTCGCCATCTTCGACGGCCCGCCGCCCCCGTTCAAGGACGTCCTCGAGCATGTCCGCGCGCGCCTGGACCGCGTCCCGCGCTACCGCCAGAAGCTCGCCTGGCCGCCCGCCGGCCTCGGGCGCCCGCGCTGGATCGACGACCCGAGCTTCAACCTCGAGTACCACGTGCGCAACGCCGCGCTTCCGGCGCCCGGCGGTGACGCGCAGCTGCGCCGCCTGATCGCACGGATCCACTCCGAGCGCCTGGACCGCTCCAAGCCGTTGTGGGAACTGCTCGTCGTGGAGGGCCTGCAGGGCGACCGCTTCGCGCTGATCTCCAAGACGCACCACTCGGTGGTCGACGGCGTCAGCGGCGTCGACATCACGACGGCGCTGTTCGACGTCGATGCCCTCGGCGGCGACCGCGGCGGGCCGCACCCCTGGCTCCCCCACCCGGAGCCGACGTCCGCCGAGCTCGCCGCCGCGGCACTGACGGGCAGCGTGCGCGACGTCGTCGCCGCGCCGGCGCGGGTGCTGGGGACGATCGCCGACCGCACGCGGCTGCGCCGGGCGGTGCAGGGCGTCGGCGAGGCGGCGCTCACCGTGCTGCGGCCGGCCCCGAACTCGCCACTGAACGTGCCCATCGGCCCACATCGGCGCGTCGGCCTCGTCGACACGCGGCTGGAGGACTTCAGGCTCGTCAAGGACGCCTTCGGCGGCACGGTGAACGACGTCGTCCTCGCGGTCACGGCGGGCGCGCTGCGCGCGTGGATGCACGGGCGCGGGATCCGCACCGACGGCGTGGAGCTGCGCGCGGCCGTTCCCGTCTCGACGCGCACCAGCGATGAGGCCGGGACGCTGGGCAACCGCATCACGCAGCTGATCGTGCCGCTGCCGGTCGACGTCGCCGATCCGCTCGCTCGGCTGCGCCTCGTGCAGGAGGCGATGGCGGGCCTGAAGGAGAGCCGCCAGGCGCTCGGCGCAGAGATCATCGCGGGGGCGCAGGACTTCGCCCCTCCGACGATCCTCGCCCAGTCGACGCGACTCAACTTCTCGACGCGCGCCTACAACCTGCTGGTCACGAACATCCCTGGCCCGCAGATCCCGCTCTACCTGCTCGGGCGCGAGTTGCGGGAGATCTACCCGCTGGCCTTCCTCGCGGGCGACCGTGCGCTCGCCGTCGCGGTGATGTCCTACAACGGCATGGTCGGATTCGGCGTCATCTCCGACTACGACCGGCTGCGCGACCTCGACGTCTTCTGCGAGGGGCTGCGCGACAGCCTCGCCGAGTACGCCGCGCTCGCCCGTCGCCGGCGACGCCGCGCCGTCAAGGCGGGCTGATGGGCGCGGCCGCCGGGACCAAGAAGGACGAGCAGTCGCGCGAGACGCGCCGGCGCCTGATCGACGCCGCATCGGCGCTGTTCGCCGAGCGCGGCTACCGCGACACCTCGGTCCAGGCGATCGGCGAGCGCGCAGGAATCAGCCGAGGGTCGATCTTCTGGCACTTCGGCTCCAAGGAGGGCCTGCTCTGGGCCGTCGTCGAGGAGGCCTTCGGGCGCTGGGAGACGGACGTGCTCGTCCCGGACATCGGGGACGCGATCGGGATCGAGGCCGTGCGGCGGGGCGTGCGCGCCCACCGGCGCTTCCTGACCGACGACGGCGGCGCGCTGCGCCTCTTCTACGTCCTCATGTTCGAGGCGCTCGGGCCGCGACCGGAGTTCCGCGGGCGGTTCGTCGAACTGCACGCGCACCTGCGCGAGACGACGGCCGGCTGGATCGCGAGCGGCCAGCGTGCGGGCGAGCTGCGCGCCGACATCGATCCGCAGATCGTCACGACGATGCTCGTGAGCGCCCTGGGCGGCCTCGCCTACCAGTACCTGCTCGACCCCGAGGGCGTCGACCTGACCGCCGCATACGACGGGCTGGTCGCGCTGCTCGAGCGGGGCCTCGCCGCGTAGCGCTCCCATCTAGGATGCGCCGGTGCTCGCCGTCGCCTTCCAGGGTCCCCAGCAGGTCGAGGTCGTCGAGAAGCCCGAGCCGGAGCTGCTCGCGCCCGACGACGCGATCGTGCGCATCAGCGCCACCGGCGTCTGCGGCTCGGACCTGCACATCTACCACGGGCGCGTCCAGATCGAGCCCGGCTTCACGATCGGGCACGAGTACGTCGGCGAGGTCGTCGCGGCCGGCGATGCGGTGACGGGCGTCGCCGTCGGCGACCGCGTGCTGGGCACCTTCCAGGTCGCCTGCGGGACGTGCTGGTTCTGCCGGCGCAGCGAGTACCACAAGTGCGACGTGGGCCGCACCTTCGGCCACGGGGCCGGGCTGGGATCGCTGCAGGGCACGCAGGCCGAGCTCGCGCTCGTCCCGCACGCGAACCTCACGCTGCGCCGCGTGCCCGACGGCCTCGGCGACGACGTCGCGCTGTTCGCCGGCGACGTGATGGGCACCGGCTACCACGCGGTCGTCGACGGCGGCGTGCGGCCGGGTGACAGCGTCGCAGTGCTCGGGCTGGGCCCGGTCGGGCTCTGCGCGGTCCAGGTGGCGCTGCTGTCCGGCGCGGCGCGCGTGATCGCGGTCGACGCCGTCGAGCAGCGTCTCGCCGTCGCACGCGCCTACGGCGCCGAGGCCGTGCACCTCACCGAGCAGGACCCGCGCGGCGTCGTCAAGGCGCTGACGGGCGGCCGCGGCGTGGACGTCGCGATCGAGGCGGTCGGTGATCCGCGCGCGCTCGACATGGCGATCCGCATGGCGCGCAAGGCGGGCACGGTCAGCGTCATCGGCGTCTACGCCGAGCGCGTGGACGTGCACATGGGCCTGGCGTGGATCAAGTCGCTGCGGATCACCGGCGGCCAGGCGAACGTCATCGCCCATCTCGATCCCGTCCTCGAGCTGCTCGGCAGCGGCCGCCTCGATCCGACCGCCCTCGTCACACACCACATGCCGCTCACGAAGGCGAGCGAGGCCTACGAGCTGTACGACCGCCGCGAGGCGCTGAAGATCGTCCTGACGCCATGACCGAGGTCCAGCCGGAAGGTCACCGGGGTCCGGGATGGCTCTGGGTGGCGGTGCTCTACGTGGCCGCCGTCGCCGTCTACGTCGCGGTCGGCACCCGCCAGCCCGTGCCGCTCGTCTCGCCGGACGAGTACACCTACGGCGCACTGGCGCGCTCGCTCGCCCACGGCCACGGGCTCACCATCATGGGCCAGTCGGCCTCGCTGCGCGCCGCGCTCTACGTCTTCCTGCTGGCACCGAGCTGGGTGCTGTCGGGCAACGTCCACGCCTACGACCTGGCGAAGATCACCGGGGCGATCCTCGTGTGCACGACCGTGTTCCCGGTCTGGGCGCTGGCCCGCGAGTACGTCGGGCCGAAGGTCGCGCTGATCCCGGCGGCGCTCGCGGTCGCCGGGACGTGGATGACCTCCGCGTCGCTCGTGCTGACGGAGAACGTCGCCTACCCGCTGTCGACCGCCGCCCTGTGCGCCGGCGTGATGGCGCTCCGCCGCCCCGGGGGGCGCTGGACGTGGTGGGCGATCGGGCTCGCGGTGCTCGCGTCGGCGGCCCGCATGCAGATGGTCGTCCTCTTCGCGGTGCTGCTCTGCGCGCTGCTGATCGACGTCGTCCTCGCCGGCGATGCCCGGACGGCGCGCCTGCACGAGCGGCGCGCACCGCTGGCCGCGCTCGCCGGCATCCTCCTGGTCGGCGTGATCGCCGTGGTCGTCAGCGGGAGCAGCGCGCTGGGCTCGTACTCCGACGTGCAGCACTTCAGCCCGTCGCTCGGTGACATCGCCTCCGCCGTGGGTCGCCAGTGGATCTCACTCACCGTGATGACCGCCGTCGTGCCGATGGCCGTCGGGCTGGCCGCAGCGCTCACGCCGGGCGCGTGGCGCGACGAGCGCACCGCCGCGCTGCTCGCGATCACGGTGCCGCTCGTCGTCCTGGTGGTGCTCGAGAGCGCATGGTTCAACGCCGGCCTGCACGCGCCGCACGCGATCCAGCGCTACGTCCAGTACGCCGCGCCGCTCCTGTTCCTGCTGATGGTGGTGGTGCTCTCCGGCCGCCTGGTCTCGCTGCGCGTCCTGGCGCTCGCCTCGGCGCTCGTGAGCCTGCCCCTGTTCGCCGCACCCGCGATCAACCGCGCCGTCGAGGAGCGCGCCGTCTACGCGGTCTGGCGACGGATGCACGAGCTGCTCGGCTCGTCGGCGGGCATCGGGATCGGCGTCCTCGCGGTGCTCGTGGCGCTCGGCGCGCTCGCCCTCGTCTGGCGCACGCGTCCGCCCGCGACGGTGTACGGCGTCGCGGGCCTCGTCCTCGTCGTGCTGCTGATCCAGAGCCAGGCCGGGTGGCAGTGGCAGATCGATCTGTCGCGCGCCTTCCGCGCGCAGTTCCCGGCCGACCTGGCGTGGGTCGACCATCACGCGGACGGGCCGACCGCGCGCATCTTCGCGTTCGGCAACTCGCCGCTCTCGGACACCGCGGGGTTCTTCAACGAGCGGATCACGGAGACCCTCGTCCCGCCGGCGAAGTACGTCGGGCGTCCCGCGTCCGGGAGGACCTGCCAATGGTCGGTCGGCGCCGCGGGCCAGCTCGTGACGCAGGCCGGGTGCGCGGCGACGCCGGCGCGGATCTGGAACAACGACCCGCTGCTGCGCCTGAGCTTCAAGGACGGCGACGTGCTCGCGCGGCACGTGCGCCTCGGCCAGGTCTTCGCGCTGCGCGCACGCCCGCCCCGCCTGCGCTCGGCGACGATCCTCCCCTGCAACCTCGCCACGCTCGCGATCAGCGACAACGGCGTGAGCTTCCATTGGCCGCGTCCGGTGGACGTCGTGTGCAACGGCACGCTGACGGTGCGCACCTGGCTCGACCGCCCTGCGACGATGACGCTGCGCTTCCGCGGCGGCGCGACCGATCACAGCATCCGCGCGGGCGGGCGCGTGGTGCGCCTCCCGGCCGGCGTCGTCACGACCGTGCGCCTGCCCGTCGCGGCGGGGCCCGCGCAGACGGACGTCCCGATCGACTGGCGGACGACCGACGGCGCGCCCGCGATCCTCGGCATCGACGTG
>JADGPM010000036.1 GCA_017882425.1 Solirubrobacteraceae bacterium | reverse complement strand
CCTAGTAGCGGTAGCTGTCGGGCTTGTAGGGCCCGTCGATCGACACGCCGATGTAGGCGGCCTGATCGGGGCGCAGGCGCGTGAGCTTCACGCCGAGCGCGTCGAGGTGCAGGTGGGCGACCTTCTCGTCCAGGTGCTTGGGCAGCACGTAGACCTGCTTCTCGTACTCGTCGTTCTTCGTGAACAGCTCGATCTGGGCGATCGTCTGGTTCGTGAACGAGTTGCTCATCACGAACGACGGGTGGCCGGTCGCGTTGCCGAGGTTCAGCAGGCGCCCCTCGGAGAGCAGGATGATCGAGTGGCCGTCGGGGAAGACCCACTCGTCGACCTGGGGCTTGATGTTCACGCGGCGGATGCCCTCGTAGGACGCCAGGCCGGCGATGTCGATCTCGTTGTCGAAGTGGCCGATGTTGCCGACGATCGCCTGGTGCTTCATGTGCGCCATGTGGTCGACCCGGATGATGTCCTTGTTGCCCGTCGTCGTGATGAACACGTCGGCGGTCGAGATGACCTCGTCGAGCGTGGTCACCTGGTAGCCCTGCATCGCAGCCTGCAGCGCGCAGATCGGGTCGATCTCCGTGACGATGACGCGCGCGCCCTGGGCACGCAGCGACTCGGCGGAACCCTTGCCGACATCGCCGAACCCGCAGACGACGGCCGTCTTGCCGGCGAGCATGACGTCGGTCGCGCGGTTGATGCCGTCGACGAGTGAGTGCCGGCAGCCGTAGAGGTTGTCGAACTTGCTCTTCGTCACCGAGTCGTTGACGTTGATCGCGGGGAACAGGAGCGTCCCGTTCTCGGCCATCTGGTAGAGGCGGTGCACGCCGGTGGTCGTCTCCTCGGTGACGCCCTTGATGCCGGCGGCGATCTTCGTGTAGCGCTGCGCGTCCTCGGTCAGCGAGCGCTGGAGCACGCCCAGAAACACCTGGAACTCCTCGGACTCCGCGTCAGCGGGGTTCGGCACGGCGCCGGCGGCCTCGAACTCGAGGCCCTTGTGCACGAGCATCGTGGCGTCGCCGCCGTCGTCGAGGATCATGTTCGGCCCGCCATCGGCATCCGGCCAGCGCACGACCTGCTCCGTGCACCACCAGTACTCCTCGAGGGTCTCGCCCTTCCAGGCGAAGACCGGGACGCCCTTGGGCTCCTCGGGCGTGCCGTCAGGACCCACGACGACCGCGGCGGCCGCGTGATCCTGCGTCGAGAAGATGTTGCACGAGCACCAGCGGACCTCGGCGCCGAGCGCGGTCAGCGTCTCGATCAGCACCGCTGTCTGGATCGTCATGTGCAGCGAGCCGGTGATGCGCGCGCCCTTGAGCGGCTGGGCATCGGCGTACTCGGCGCGGGTCTGCATCAGGCCGGGCATCTCGTGCTCGGCGAGGCGGATCTCCTTGCGGCCGAACTCGGCCAGGGACAGGTCGGCGACCTTGTAGTCGGTCTCCGTCAGGACAGCGGTGGTCATGCGGTCTCCATCGTTCGGGTGGGTGGCGTTGCGGCGCTGAGCAGGCGCGCGTGCTTCTCCTGCTCCCAGCGCAGCCAGTCGCCGGCGGGAACGGTCTCGGGGCGGCGCGGCTCGGCCTCGAGCCACGCGTCGACGGCGCCGCGCAGCGCGTCCTCGCGGCGCAGGCGCAGCGCGAACGCGACGTCACCGAGCCCGAGGCCGCGCTCGTCGAGCAGCTCACGCAGGGTGCGCAGCCGCTGCAGCTCGGCGGGCCCGTAGATCCGGTACCCGGCGCTCGAGCGCGGGGCCTCGATGAGGCCGATGCGCTCGATGTAGCGGAGCATCCGGGGCGACCAGCCGGTCGTCTCGGCGGCCTCGTTGATCGTCAGGGCGTCCATCGCTCCGGCAAACCTTACCAAAGGTGTGTCAAGGTTTGGCCGGGCCGGGCGGATCCGGCGCCCCGGCGCGCTACATCACCGGTGAGGCGTGCGCCGGCGCGCCGGCGGGCTGCGTCGGCGGCTGCTCGGGGCGCATCGCCGCCTGGAGCCCCCTGCGGCGCGGGCGGTGCACCTTCAGCTCGCGGGCGACGACGTACGAGCCGACGACGAGGCCTGCCGCCAGCACCTGCGCCGCGATGCCCTCGACCGTCGGGAAGATCGCGAACCACAGCCCCATCCAGCCCGGGAGGGCGATGCCGATCGACGTCGTCGGCAGCCAGCCGGCGAGCTGCATCTCCTGGACGCTCTCGCCGACCATGACCACGAGCACGAACCCGAGCATCACGCCCGTGACGATCAGCATCCGCTTGTAGGGCAGCTTGCGGTGCATGCGGAACGTGAGCACGCCGACGACGGCGGTGAAGGCCAGGCCGATGGCGACGCCCTCGAGCACGACGCTCGAGCCGTAGGACAGGCGCAGGTTCTGGAGGAACAGGACGATCTCGAAGCCCTCGCGGTAGACGCTCGTGAAACCGAGCAGCGCGAGCCCGAGCAGCAGGCGCCGGCGCGTGATGTCGTCGGAGGCGTCGAGCAGCCGGCGACGGCGACGGTGGTGGTGCGAGATCCAGCCCGTCCAGTAGACGTTGTGGAAGAACCAGTTCATGACGATCAGCAGCACGCCGATCGCGAGCAGGCCGGTGGCCGCCTGCAGGTCCAGGCCGCTGCCGCCGAACATCCCGAGGATCCAGACCGCGAGGAACCACGTCGCGACGCTCGCGGCGAAGCCGACCCCCGCGCCGACGCCGACCGGCCGCCGGTAGCCGCCGTTGGCGCCGCGCATGCTCGCGAGCACGGCGGCGAGGACGAGGATGCACTCCAGGCCCTCGCGCAGCACGAGCACCGCGCTGTCGGTGACGACGGCGCCGCGTGAGAGGTTCTGGGCGTCCGTCGGATCGGGCGTCCCGCCGGAGGCGCTGAGCGCCTGCCAGACGAGCAGGGCGACGGCGGCGAGGCCGAGCCCCCACCACGCCGCACGGCTGCGCTGCGTGCGGGCGGGGGCGCTGCGGGACGGGTCTGCGGGCATGTGGGGGCGGTCCGTGGCTCGTGCCGGGCGTCCCTCCTATTAGGGCACCCTAAGACATGTTCGGGGACCCTAACACGGAATCCGCAATTCCGTCACCCACGGTTGGATATGGCGCAGCGGCATGGACTGCGCGCGGACTACTCGCCGTCGTGCAGCCCGGCCTTGAGCCGGTCGATCGCGTCGATGGTGCCGGGATCCTCGTCGTTCAGCGCGGCGAGGTAGACGGACACCAGGTCGCCCAGGAGCACCAGCGAGAACGCCCGCTCCACGCTGCTCTGGCCACGCGAGGGGACGACGAACGTCCCGGCGGCCGAGGTCTCGACGATCTCGCGCGTGAGCGCGATCCGCCTGGAGACCTGCGGCGTGTCGTCCGAGTCGTCCAGGAACACGGCGCTGAAGCGGCCGTAGCGCTGCGCGCTGGTCCAGCCGACGATCTCGTTGTGGTCGAGCTCGGGGAGCAGCGCGGCGAACGCGGGCTGCTTGGCGTTCTCGTTGATCTGGGTCTTCCAGCGGTAGGCGATCGAGCCGGTCAGCCCGGCGCCCGCGATCACCGGGACGCTGCCGTGCAGCCCGCGTGCCAGCACCTTGGCCTCGGACTCCTCGCCGGCGTCGGGGCCCCAGGCCTGCACGAGCTGCTCGAGGTGGTCGGCCGCGACGTCGATCTCGGTCGTCATGCGCGGCGCGGCGCCGCACAGCGCTGCGACCTCGAGCGCCGCGACGGTCACATAGGCGACGGCCGCGCGCGGCTGCAGGCCGCCCGCGAACGGGATCACGGGGACGCCCTCGGCACGCGCGAGCTCGGAGAGCCGGCCGCCGGAGCTCGCGACGACGCGCCTGGCCCCGACGATCCCGGCCGCCTCGAAGCAGGCGAGCGTCTCCTCGGTGCTCCCCGAGTAGCTGGCGCACAGCACGGTCGTGTCGGGCGTCGTCCACGGCGGCAGCGCGTACTCGCCGACGCTGAGGATCGGCCGCGAGGCCTGGTCGCCGAGGATCGCTCGCGCGAGGCGCCCGCCGATGCCCGAGCCGCCCATGCCCGCGACGACGAGACCGCCCGCGCTGTCCCACGGGCTGAGCGCGGCCGACTCGACCTTCCAGAGGGCATCGCGCAGGTGCTCGGGGATCGCCAGCACGTCCGTGAGCTGATCGGTCGGGTCGCGACGCGCGAGCTCCGCGCGGTCGAGTTTCACCTGGGGCTGCTGGTCGGTCGTCGACATGGGCTGCACAGGATGCCGCAGTCGCTCAGAACGCGACGGCTCCGTCGGGGAGCTCGACACCCGGAAAGAGGCGCATCCCGTGGCCGACGACGTTCCCGGCGCCGAGCCGGACGCCCTCCCCGAGCACCGCGTGGCCGGTGATCGTGCAGTCCGCGCCGACGTGCGCGCCCGCGGCGAGGATCGCGCCGCGCACGACGCTCCCGCGCCCGACCACCGCGTCGGAGAGCACGACGGCGTCCTCGACGGTCGCACCCGGCGCGACGTGCACGCGGTCGCCGAGGACGACGTGCGGACCGACGACCGCGCCCTCCTCGACGACGCAGCCGTCGCCGAGCACGACCGGGCCGCGCAGGTGCCCGTCGACCCGGCAGGCCTCGCCGCGAGCCAGGCCGTGGGCGTCGAGGCGCTCGCGCACGGCGGTGCGCACCGCGCCGGCGAGGATGTCGCGGCTGCCCTCCAGGTAGCGGTCGGGTGTCCCGATGTCGAGCCAGTAGGCGCCCTCGTGCGCCGTCCCGTAGAGCCCGGCGCCGACGAGCGCGGGCCACACCTCGCGCTCGATCGACACGTTGCGCCCGGGCTCGATGAGGTCCAGGACGCTGTGCTCAAGCACGTAGATCCCAGCGCTGATGAGGTTCGTGTCGATCTCCTCGGCCTTGGGCTTCTCGAGGAACCCCGCGACCTTCCGATCGGCGGAGAGCCGCACGAGCCCGTAGGCCGACGGATCCTCGACGGGGACGAGGCCGAGCGTCGCGCGCGCGCCCGTCGCCTCGTGCTGGTCGATCTGCGCACGGACATCGGCGTCCGTCAGGACGTCGCCGTTGAGCATGAGGAAGCGCTCACCCAGCCCGCCGGGCAGCTGCTCGGCGGCGTAGCGCAGCGCGCCGCCGGTCCCCATCGGCTCGGGTTCCTCGACGAACGTCAGCCGGACCCCGTAGCGCGCGCCGTCGCCCAGCGCCTCGCGCAGCATCGTCGGCAGGAACCCGCAGGCCATCACGACGTCCTCGACGCCGTGACGCGAGAGCCACTCCAGCATGTAGGCCATGAACGGCCGGTCGACGAGCGGCACGACCGGTTTGGGGACGGTCGAGGTCAGCGGCCGGAGCCGCGTCCCTTCGCCCCCCACCAGGATGACCGCCTGCAACTAGTGGCCCTTCTCGCAACGTCCGACCACAAGAAGAACCACTGCCTACCTGCGCCCGATGCCTTCGTAGGTGAGCCCGGCCGCGCGCATCGCCCCGGGGTCGAGCGCGTTGCGCCCGTCGATGACGACGGCGCCGGACATCGCACGGGCGATGTCGGCGGCGTCGAGCGCGCGGAACTCGTCCCACTCGGTGACGAGCACGGCGGCGTCCGCCCCGGTGAGCGCCTCGAGCGGCCCTGAGGCGAACTCGACGCCCTGCATCATGTGGCGCGCCTCCTGCTCGGCGATCGGGTCGTAGGCGACGACGTGCGCGCCGGCCGCCTGCAGGCGCGCGGCGAGCACGAGCGAGGACGCCTCGCGCATGTCGTCCGTGTTCGGCTTGAACGCCAGGCCGAGCAGCGCGATCCGCTTGCCGACGAGCGAGCCGACGTGCTTCTCCAGCTTGCCGATCACGCGCCGCTTCTGCAGCTCGTTGACCTCGATCACCGCGTTCAGCAGCTGGAAGTGATAGCCGCTGTTGCCGGCGAGCTGCTTGAGGGCGGACACGTCCTTGGGGAAGCAGTTGTGCGTGACGAGCCCGCCGCTCGTCACGAACGTGTGCGGGCCAGGGACCTCGAGCGAGTACACCCAGCCCTCGAAATCCGTGATTCGCTCGGTGCTCACGACGCGCACCCATGCGGTGCCGTTCGCGTCGCGGCGGTGGCCCGCCGGGGCGGTCCGCTTGGCCTGCCGCGTCAGCGAGGTCTCGATCCCCCGGCGATCCGCGGGCGCGACGAGATCGAGCAGCTGCTCGACCTGGTCGGCGCCGCTGACGCGCAGCCAGAAGGTGTCGCGCGTGCTCTTCGTCGTGCGCCCGACCCGGATGCTCGCGACGATGCCCAGATCCGCGAGCAGGCGCAGCACGCCGTCAGCGAGCGGCCGGCTGACCGTCCCGTATTCGAGGATGACGCTCGGCCCGCCGTTGACCAGCGACCACGAGCCGTCGCCGCGCCACATGCCGCTGAGCAGCGCGCGCCGATGGGCCTCGGGCGCATCCCAGATCGCGTCGGGAAGGCGGTGCGTCCCGCAGTTCTCGCCGAGCCCGAGGACATCGGTCCAGAAGTGGGCGAGCACCCGCGAGGAGACGCTGACCTGCCTCGTGGTGGTCATGCGCCGCACGTCGTGCTTGACGCCGAGGTCACGCCAGTACGAGGCGACCTCCTCTACGAGGTCGTCCTCGCGCGTGGGATGGAAGGACCAGGCCAGCCGATGGCGGCGACCGTCCACCGAGCAGTGGCCCTCCGCGAGGTACAGCCCGACGACCCGCCAGAACCGCTCGTCGGCGACCAGCTCGCCGGGAACGTGGGTGCCGTTGCGCGCGGTCGCGTACGAGGCGCCGTCATCATCGAGCTCCAGCGCGTGCAGCTCGTCGAGGCGTAGCGCTCCACGCCGGACGATGTCCTGGATCCTCGTCATCGAGCCGCGCGGGTGCGCGAGCGCCGTGGCGCGCTCGGACGCAGGTCGCGCGTCGAGCGCGACGAGCTCGCGCTCGACGGGACGTACGATGACCTCGCGCTCGGTGACCGGCAGGTGCTCGGTGACCTTCAGGATCGCGGTCTGCTGCTCGGCCGCGCCGACGCCGTCGAGCGGCACGGGCAGCCAATCAGTGGTGCGCAGCGCACCGGCCTCGACGACCTGCGGACCGTCGCTGCCGGCGGTGACGAACGGATGGTCCGGCGTCGTGTGCAGCGCGCGCCCGGTCTTCGTCCGGACCGCGACGAGCGCACCGTCGTAGCGGCGTCGCGTCACCGCGGCGACCGGGAACCAGGCGGGACGGTCCGCCCCTGGCTGCCAGGAGAGCACCTCGGTTGCGAACGGGCGCAGGTGCCCCACGTCAGCCTGCTCGGGATGCAGATCGAAGCACAGGTCGGAGAACAGCTCCTCGAGCGAGATCAACCGCGTGCGCCCGAGGCGACGGACCATCACGGTCTCCTCCCCGACCAGGCACGAGCCCCCGAAGCCGATCCCCGGCTGCAGGAACTTCGGGCCGATGCGGTCGTCGAGGCCCATCCCGCGCGCGACCTCGAGGACGTCGGCGCCGGTCTCCTCGCAGACGTTCGCGATCTCGTTGATGAACGAGATCTTCGTCGCCAGGAAGGCGTTCGCCGCGAGCTTCACCATCTCGGCGCTCGCCACGTCGGTGCGGACGAGCTCGCCGGAGCCCTCGCCCCCGTGCTCGGCGGTCAGCAGCGGCCGGTACAGGTCGGCGACGGCGTCGCCGGCCCAGTCGCCGTCGTCGCCGATGACGACCCGGTCGGGTTGCAGGAAGTCCTTGAGCGCCGAGCCCTCCTTGAGGAACTCCGGGCACGAGACGTAGCGGAAGCCGTCCTTGCCCTGCTGGGCGAAGATCCGGTGGATCGCCTCGCCCGTGCCGACCGGGACGGTCGACTTCATGATCAGCGCGTGACGGTCGGACGGCGGCATCGCGTTGACGACCGCGTGAACGGCGCTGAGGTCCGCGTCGCCCGAGTAGGTCGGCGGCGTGCCGACCGCGACGAACAGCAGGCGCGCGTGCTCGAGCGCCTGCGAGAGGTCGGTCGAGAAGTGCAGGCGCTCGCGATTGCGCTCCAGGCACTCCGCGAGCCCCGGCTCGTAGATCGGGACCTCGCCTCGGTTGAGGCGCGCAACCTTGTCCGCGTCGATGTCGATGCACCAGACGTCGCTGCCGAGGTCCGCGAAGCCGGCCGCGGTGACGAGTCCGACGTAGCCGGTGCCGATGACGCCGATGGGTTCGCGTTCGATGCTCATGAGAAGGTCAGAGAGGCTAGCGGCGGGTGCCCGACGGGCGTCTCCCGCCGCGTCGGGTCCTAGGACCCGACGCGCGTCAGCGAGCGCGCGATCGCCAGCATCTGCTGGTTGGTGAGGGTCAGCGAGAGCGTGTTCGAGACCCAGTAGACGCCGCGCGGCGTGCGCCAGGCGACCAGGCGCAGCTGGGTGCCGTCGTAGAAGAGCTCGTAGTCGCGGTGGCGCATCCGCATCTTGTCGCTCGGGTTGTCGAGCACGGGCGGGGCCTTCCAGCTCATGCCCTGCACTCCGTAGTACTGCCCCGGCTGGCCGGTGGACAGCACGATGCGGTACGCGTCATAGCGGTTGTTCGACCGGTCGCGGATCGCGTAGGCGCGCGTCGCCGGATAGTCGCTCTCACCCGAGGAGTACCCACCGCTCGCCAGGCGCGCCGCGGGGAAGTAGACCGGGAGCCGGAGCTTCGCCGCCGCCGGGATCGCGTTGTTCTCGCCCTCGGCCGGATCGGCGATCACGCCGACCGGCAGGCCCGGCGAGCGCGTCTGCCGGCGCGCGGCGCGGCGCGTCTTGCGCTTCTTGGTGCTGCTCCTGACGCCCGTCGTCTGGCGCGCACCGCCGGTCGCCTTCGCGTTCTGGAAGCCGTCGACGACCCCCTGCAGGTTCTGCGGCGTGATGCCCAGGTAGGTCCCGCCCGGGATGTCGTAGGCCGGGAACTTGATCTCGCGGATCGGGTTCTTCGAGGACAGGAAGGCGAGCTTCAGCAGGCGCAGGATCGCGTCGTTGGACCGCACGTCGGTGCGCGTGTAGCGCGCGAAGATCTTCACGAGCTCGGTGCGGTCGCCGAGGATCGAGGACAGCGAGAACTGGCCCTTGGCCTGACGCAGGAAATCCTGCTGGCGGGCGGAGCGCACGAAGTCCGAGTCGGTGTGGCGGTAGCGCACGTACGCCAGCGCCTTCGTCCCGCAGAGCTTCTGGTAGCCCGGCTTGATGTCGATCTCCGAGTACTGCGCCGACGGCGGCAGGCCGACGTTCGAGTGGTAGTAGCGGTGGTCGACGTCGATGTAGACGCACTTCAGGCGGTCGACAGCACGGCGGAACCCGCCGAAGTTCACCTCGACGATGTGGTTGATCGGCACGTGCAGCAGATCGCGGACGGTCTTCAGCGTCAGCTTCGGCCCGCCGGCGGAGTACGCCGCGTTGATCTTGTCCGTGCCGTACCCGGGGATCTGCACCTTCAGGTCGCGCGGGATCGAGACGACCGCGGTGGCGGCCTTGTCCGGGTCCAGGCGCACGAGGATCAGGGTGTCCGAGCGCGCGGAGTGCGCGAGCTTGCGGTCCTGGTAGCGCACGTCGGAGCCGATCACGAGGATCGTCTGCGGGCCGCCGCCGGGGACGTCGTCGAGGACGTTCTTGACGCCCGGGATGCCCTGGCCCTCCTTCTGCACGATCTGCACGAGCTGATCGACTTCGAGCAGCGCTGCGGAGGCGACCGTCGCGGCCGTGAGCAGCACGATGAGGACCCCCGCGAGGAGGGCCTTCTTCAGGTTGCCCAGGCCAGGGCGCGGGGGCTTTTCGGGGTCGGGGCTCACGTGCGGTGAGAACGCGCTCGGGGGTGCGCGAGTTGCGCGGAGCGGGGCGAAGATCCCAGGCCATCAGGGTAGCGGCCACCGCCGCCGGAAGAGCCGATCACTCGACGGCGCGGAGCACGGAATCGTTTCGCGCAACTCGACCCGGCACAGCCGGGATCGAGTTGTCGACGTCACCCGCCAGCCACGACGGCAGATTCGCGACGAAGTCCCCCAGCGCCCGCCGGTAGCGCCGCAGCGACGCGATCGACACCCACTCCTGCGGGCCGTGATGCCCGGCGCCGACGGGACCGAACTCGACCGCCGGGATCCCGGCCTCGAGGAACGAGATCGCGTCCGACGCACCGTCGCGGCCGATCGACAGGGCCTCACCCTCGATGCTGCGTGCAACGGCTTCACGCAGTGCGAGCACGTACGGGTTGCGGCGCGAGACGATCGCCGGCGCGCGGCGGAACGAGCGCACGACCTCGAGGTCGGGGATCGTCGCGATCTGCTCGAGGATCGCGGCCGGCTCCTGGCCCGGGAGGAAGCGGATGTCGACGTCGATGAAGCAGCGGTCGGGCACCTTGTTGAAGGCGTCGCCCCCGGCGATGCGCGCGAGGTTGATCGACGGCCGGTCGAAGAGGTCGGAGGACTCGCGGCTGAACGGCAGCGTCTCGATCCGCCGGAAGACGTCGTGCGCCTTGAGGATCGCGTTGTCCCCCAGCCACGGCGTCGACCCGTGCGCCGCGGTGCCGCGCACCTCGAGGCGGATCGCCAGCACGCCCTTCGCCTGGATGCCGATGTGCAGGTCCGTCGGCTCGCCGGTGATCGCGAAGTCCGCGCCCAGGCCGCCCGCGACGAGCGCGTCGGTCGAGCGGTCGTCGACGTCCTCGGACTCCTCGTCGGGGACGCACACGAACTTCAGGCGGACCTGGTCCTGCTGCGTGGCGTCGTGCAGCGCACACATCATCGCCGCCAGGGCGCCCTTCATGTCGTAGGCGCCGCGGCCGTAGAGCCGGTCGCCCTCGACGCGCGGCGTGAACTGCTCCTCGAACGCGGGGACGACGTCGAGATGGCCGTGCAGGATCACGACGGGCCCGGCCTTCGGCCCGGCCTCGGCGAGGACGACCGGCAGGCCGCCGTGGTCGTGACCGCGCACGTCGACGTCGCGCGTCTCGAGCCAGCCCTTGACGAACTCCGCGGCGACGAGGAGGCCCTCGGGCTTCGAGGTGTCGTACGCCATCAGCCGTTCTGCGAGCACGCGTTCGTCCACGGGACGGAGGATAGGCTCCGGCGATGGCCTCACGCATCGTCCTCTTCGGCGCGACCGGGTACACCGGCGACCTGACCGCTCGGGAGCTCGTGCGCCGCGGCGCCGCCCCGGTGCTCGCCGCCCGCAACCCCGCCCGCCTGGAGCGCCTGGCGACCGAGCTCGGCGGGCTCGAGACGCGCGTGGCCGACGTGTCGGACCCCGCGTCCGTGCGCGCGCTCGTCGCACCGGGAGACGTGCTGATCTCGACCGTCGGGCCGTTCATGCGCTGGGGCGAGCCCGCGCTCGAGGCCGCCCTCGGCGCCGGCGCCCACTACCTGGACTCCACCGGCGAGGGCCCGTTCATCCGCCACGTCTTCGAGGACGCCGGCCCGCGCGCGGAGCAGGCGGGCGTCGGCCTGCTGACCGCGATGGGCTACGACTACGTCCCCGGCAACCTCGCCGGCGCGCTGGCGCTGCGCGACGCCGGCGAGCACGCGACCCGCGTCGACATCGCCTACTTCTGGGAGGGCGGCTCCGCCGGCGGGATGAGCGGCGGGACGCAGGCCAGCGCCGCGGGGGTGTCGCTCGAGCCGGCGTACACCTGGCGGACGGGCAAGCTCGTGAGCGAGCGCGGCGCGCGGCGCGTCAAGCGCTTCGACCTCGGTGGCGGGCGCAGCGCACAGGCGGTCTCGATCGGCTCCAGCGAGCACTTCGCGCTCCCGCGCCTGGGCCGCAACGTCTGGGACGTCGACGTCTACCTCGGGTGGTTCGGGCCGGCGTCGCGGGCGATGCAGGCGTTCGCCGCCGGTGCCGACCTCGCCACGAGGATCCCCGGCGTGAAGGCGGGCATGGGCGCACTGGCGGCGAAGCTCGTCCACGGCTCGACCGGCGGCCCGGACGCGGCTGCACGCGCCGGCACCCGCTCGGTGATCGTCGCGCAGGCCTCCGACGCCGGCGGGAAACAGCTGTGCAGCGTTCGCCTCGTGGGCCCCAACGGCTACGACCTCACCGCGGCCTTCCTCGCCTGGGGCGCCGAGCAGGCGGCGGCCGGGAAGCTGAAGGGCTCCGGCGCGCTGGGCCCGGTGGACGGCTTCGGCCTCGACGAGCTCGAGGCGGCAGCGACCGGGTACGGGCTCGTCCGCGCCTGAGCGGACGACTCGGGCAGGCCCTCAGGGGCCCGCGGAGCCCTCGGCGACCAGCAGGAACGTCTCCCAGCGGCGCTTGTCCGCCAGGGCGCGGCGCTGGGCCTCGGTGTGCGGCGCGGCGGCCGCGACGGCGGACTCCGCGCCGGTCAGCTTCTCGCGCAGATCCGCGACGTCGAGCGCACCCGGGTCGATCGCGTCCTGGACGAGCACGAGCGCGCGATTGCCGCCCACCTGGATGTACCCCTCGCCCTGGGCGAAGCGCACGATCTCCGTCTCGCCGCGGTAGAGGCGCAGCTCGGCCGGTTCGAGCAGGCCGAGCAGCGGCGTGTGGTTGGCCAGGATGCCGATCGACCCCGTCGTCGTGCGGGTCGAGAGCATCTCGACCTCCTCGTTGAAGACCTCCCCCTCGGGGGTGAGGACCTCGACCTGGAAGGTGGCGCGCGCCATCCGCCCGCCTCAGCCCTTCGCTGCCGCGACGACGTCGTCGATCGAGCCCTTCAGCAGGAAGGCCGACTCGGGCAGGTCGTCGTGCTCGCCGGCGATCAGCTCCTTGAACGAGCGGACCGTCTCGGCGATCGGGACGTACTGGCCCGGGGTGCCGGTGAACTGCTCGGCGACGCTGAACGGCTGCGAGAGGAAGCGCTCCACCTTGCGGGCGCGCTGGACGGTCACCTTGTCCTCCTCGGAGAGCTCGTCGATGCCGAGGATCGCGATGATGTCCTGGAGCTCCTTGTAGCGCTGCAGGATCTCCTTGACGCGGGTGGCGACCTCGTAGTGCTCCTGCCCGACGGTGTCGGGCTTGAGGATCGTCGAGGTCGAGTCGAGCGGGTCGACGGCCGGGTAGATGCCCTTCTCGGAGATCGACCGCGAGAGCACCGTCGTGGCGTTCAGGTGGGCGAACACCGAGGCGGGGGCCGGGTCGGTGAGGTCGTCGGCGGGCACGTAGATCGCCTGGACCGAGGTGACCGAGCCGTTGCGCGTCGAGGTGATGCGCTCCTGCAGCTGCCCCATCTCGGTCTCGAGCGTCGGCTGGTAGCCGACCTGCGAGGGCATGCGCCCCAGCAGCGCCGAGACCTCGGAGCCCGCCTGCACGAAGCGGAAGATGTTGTCGATGAACAGCAGCACGTCCTGGCCCTGATCGCGGAAGTACTCCGCCATCGTCAGGCCCGAGAGCGCCACGCGCATGCGCGCGCCGGGGGGCTCGTTCATCTGGCCGAACACGAGCATCGTCTTGTCCAGGACGCCCGACTCCTTCATCT